>JABFYB010000005.1 GCA_013361475.1 Hamadaea sp. | reverse complement strand
AAGACGGTGCTCGAGGTCAAGGCCGACGACACCGGCGCGATCATGGACGAGTTCGACTCCAAGGGCGGCCAGGGCGGCGAAGGCGGGCTGACCTACGTCTCGGCGTTCCCGGCCCTGGAGCAGGAGGTGCTGGCCCACAACCGGGCGCACCCCACCTCGCCGCTCGTCGCGATCTACCCGAAGAGCAACATCGAGGCGGACAACCCGTACCTCGTGCTCGACAACGCCGACTGGGTGCAGAAGCCGAAGCAGGACGTGGCGCGGGCCTTCCTGCGGTACATCCGCACCGACGGCCGGGCGACCTTCCAGAACGCCGGCTACCGCGACGCCAACCGCAAGCCCGGCCCCGACTTCACGCAGGACAACGGCGTGGTCTCCACGTTGACGGCGCTGCCGCGTGGCGTCCTGCTGACCGACGCGGTCAACGACACCATCAACACCTGGACGGCGCTGACCCGGCTCACCAACGCCCTGTTCGTGCTCGACGTCTCCGGCTCGATGGGCGCCGACGTGCCCGGCCTGGGCAAGTCCAAGCTGGACTTGACCAAGGAGGCGGCCAAGCAGGCGGTCGACGTGTTCCAGGGCAAGGGCAACGCCGGCCTGTGGTCGTTCTCGTCGAACAAGGCCGGCAGCAAGTCCTACGTCGAGAACGTGCCGCTCGGCCCGCTCGACGACGAGATGGACGGCGGCACCCGCGAGTCGAAGCTGAAGTCCGCCATCGACGACCTCAAGGCGGGCGGCAACACCGGCATGTACGAGGCCGTGCTGGCCGCGTACAAGGCGGTGCAGGCGAAGTACGTCCCGGACGCCGCCAACATGGTGGTACTGCTGACCGACGGCGCCAACGACGACCAGGAGAAGAACCTCAAGCTGGCGCAGCTGCTCGACCAGCTGAAGAAGGGCGACCCGAAGCGGCCGGTCACCATCGTCACGATCGCGCTCGGCCAGGACGCCAACGGCAAGGTGCTCTCGCAGATCTCGTCGGCGTCCACCCCGGACGCGCCCGCGCCGCTGGTGTCGAAGGGCTCCTACGACATCACGCCGGTCATGCAGAAGGCCATCTTCGGCGTCCGCTGACCCCGCCGCTTCGCCCCGTTGATCATGGAGTTAACCGTTGTCTCGACGGTGTGTCGACACCGGAAACTCCATGATCAACGGGCGCATGAGCGGCGGACCGGCGGGACGGATCAACGTGCGGGGTGACCGCCGAGCAGAGCCTTGATGGGCGCGGCCTTGGCGGCGGCTTCGGCCACCTCCGCAGCCGGATCGCTGCCCCAGGTGATGCCACCGCCGGCCCACAGATGCAGCTGGGTCGGCGTCGCGGCCACCGTGCGGATGGTCAGCCCCAGATCCAGCCCGTCCGGGCCGACCCAGCCGAGCGCGCCCATGCTCGCGCCCCGGCCGACCGGTTCGAGCCGGGCGATCTGAGCCAGCGCGGCGAGCTTCGGCGCACCGGTGACGGACCCGCCGGGGCATACCGCGACGAGCAGTTCGGCCAGGCCCACGCCGGGGCGCAGCCGCGCGGTCACCGTCGACTCCGCCTGCCACAGATCGCCCCAGTGCTTCAGGGCGAACAACTCGTCCACGCGTACGCTGCCGATCTGGGCCACGTGCGCGAGGTCGTTGCGCTCCAGATCCACGATCATGACGTGCTCGGCCCGTTCCTTGGCCGAGGCCAGCAACTGCGCCCGGCCCTCCTCGGTCGCCTTCGCGGTGCCCTTGATCGGGCGTGTCTGCGCAATTCCGGCGCGTACCCGCACGAGGGTCTCCGGCGAGGCACAGGCGATGGCCCACCCCTCGCCGCCGATCAGCCCCCCGTAGTGAGCACCCCGGAGCCCGGCGAGCCGCTTCAGGGCGGGCACCGGATCACCCGCGTACGCCGCGGCCGCGTGCCCGACCACGTTGACCTGATACACGTCCCCGACGGCGATCGCGTCCCGGACGGCGGCCACCGCCTCGGCATGATCAGACTCCGTCCAACTGGGTATCCACGGTTCGAGCACGAACTGCGCAGACGCCATAGCCGATGGAGAGCCAAGATCACTACTCTGAGTGACGGAATATTCCGAATGTGCGTACACGATGGCGGCGATTTCGGGCACTTCGGGGACCGGAGTCGACCGACCGGGGGACCCGCCGGCCAGCGCCGCCCCGGCCGCCGCCGAGACATAGAGCGCGGCTCCGCAGACGTCGCCGGGGCCGTGCGGGAGATCGAGCCCGGACCCTGCCGCAGCGAGATCACGTACCGGCAAACCGTGCTCACTCAAGAAGAATTCGACCAGCTCAGCCGGGGTAAGGCCAGCATCGACGGGGTCGCCGGGGCGCCATTCGAGCCGAGCGACCGGGGTCGCGTGCCGCCGGCAACGAGCCGGTACGCCGGGCGGCCCGGCAGCCGGTGAAAGCCCCCGCATGGATACCGAATGTACGACGACCGGACTCACTTGGATCATCCAAAGGGTTGATTACTGGGTGTGAGGGGCGTTACTTGCTCGAAATAGCCTCGTTCGGCGTAGTAGCGTGCGTGACTGTTCATGTGACCAACTCCACAGGGGCGTGTGATTCGTCACTACAGTGGCGAGGCATCACCCCTCAACCACAGCGGAGACCACCCCATGTGCCAGCACCAACCGCCCTGCCCGAGCGCCGACGCCGTCGACCGTGACGCGGCCCGGGTCGTCGCCAGCTTCCCGGAGCAGGGCTGGAGCCTTCTCTGCAACGGCGTCATCATCTTCGAGGACACCGGCGAGCTGCTCCCGGACGGGAGAATGATCGCACCGCAGCGAGGCCCGGCAGTGCACGCGCTCGCGTGACCTGCGCCACGCTCCTTGTGGCAGCTCAGAACACCCCCGGCTGACACCGACGGTCAGCCGCCGACCCAGCAGACAGCGCCGAAGCCCCACCGGACAGCACCGAAGAGACCGCGTACCAAAGACTTTCAGGCCCGGCCGACCGAACGGCCGGGCCTCGTGACGTTCCGGGCCGGATCAGGCGAACGCCTCCGGCGGCGGGCACGAGCAGACCAGGTTCCGGTCGCCGTACGCCCCGTCGATCCGCCGCACCGGCGCCCAGTACTTCCCCACCGGATCCATGCCACTCGGGTAGGCCGCGACCGACCGCGGGTACGCGTGCGCCCACTCGTCGCCGCTCACCATCGCCGCCGTGTGCGGGGCGTTGGCGAGCGGGTTGTCGTCCTTCGGCCAGACGCCCTCGGCGACGGCGTCGATCTCGCGCCGGATGGCGATCATCGCGTCCACGAAGCGGTCCAGCTCGCCGAGGTCTTCGCTCTCGGTCGGCTCGACCATGAGCGTCCCGGCGACCGGGAAGGACATCGTCGGGGCGTGGAAGCCGTAGTCGATGAGCCGCTTCGCCACGTCGTCCACCGACACGCCGGTCGTCTTGGTCAGCGGCCGCAGGTCGAGGATGCACTCGTGGGCCACCAGCCCCTTGTTGCCCGTGTAGAGCACCGGGTAGTGGTCGCGCAGCTTGGCGGCGACGTAGTTCGCGGCCAGCACGGCGTGCGCCGTCGCCGAGGCGAGCCCGTCCGGCCCCATGAGCCGCACGTACGCCCACGGAATCGGCAGGATGCCGGCGGAACCATGCGGGGCCGCCGAAATCGCCTTGACGGCCTCGTCGCCCCGCCCCGGCAGGTACGCCGCCAGGTGCGCCCGGACCGCGACGGGCCCGACGCCGGGGCCGCCGCCGCCGTGCGGGATGCAGAAGGTCTTGTGCAGGTTCAGGTGCGACACGTCCGCCCCGAACTTGCCCGGCTTGGCGAAGCCGACCAGCGCGTTGAGGTTGGCGCCGTCCACGTAGACCTGACCGCCGGCGTCGTGCACCTTCGCGCACAGCTCCGCGATGCTCGTCTCGTAGACGCCGTGGGTGGACGGGTAGGTCACCATGATGGCGGCCAGCCGCTCGGCGTGGTCGGCGAGCTTGCGGTCGAGGTCGACGAGGTCCACGTTGCCGTTCTCGTCGCAGGCCACCACGACGACCCGCATCCCGGCCATCACGGCGCTGGCGGCGTTGGTGCCGTGCGCGCTCGACGGGATCAGGCAGACGTCGCGGCCGTCGTCGCCCCGCGACCGGTGGTACGCCCGGATGGCCAGCAGACCGGCGAGTTCACCCTGCGACCCCGCGTTCGGCTGGACGCTGACCGCGTCGTACCCGGTCAGCTCGGCGAGCCAGCTCTCCAGCGACTCGATCAGCTCGGCGTACCCGGCGGTCTGGGCGGCCGGCGCGAACGGGTGCACGTTCGCGAACTCCGGCCAGGTCACCGCCTCCATCTCGGTGGTGGCGTTGAGCTTCATCGTGCACGAGCCGAGCGGGATCATGCCCCGGTCGAGCGCGTAGTCGAGATCGGACAGGCGGCGCAGGTAGCGCAGCATCGCCGTCTCGGAGTGGTGCGTACGGAAGACCGGATGGGTCAGGAAGTCGCTGGTGCGCTCGAACGCGACCGGCGACGCGTCCACCTCGGAGACACCGGCGACGCCGAACGCTGCCCACACGGCGGCGATGTCGGCCGCGGTGGTGGTCTCGTCGCAGGCGATGCCGACCCGGTCGGCGTCGAACGCCCACAGGTTGACGCCCTGCTCGACGGCGGCCGCCACGACCTCGGCGGCCCGGCCCGGCACGACCGCGGTCACGGTGTCGAAGAACCGCTCGGTCGCCAGCTCCACGCCGCCGTCGCGCAGTCCGGCCGCGAGCAGGGTCGCGCTGTCGTGCGCGTGCTGGGCGATCGCGCGCAGCCCGTTCGGGCCGTGGTAGACGGCGTACATGCTCGCCATGACGGCGAGCAGGACCTGTGCGGTGCAGATGTTGCTGGTCGCCTTCTCGCGGCGGATGTGCTGCTCGCGGGTTTGCAACGCCAGGCGGTAGGCCCGGTTGCCGTCCGCGTCCCGCGAAACGCCCACGAGACGCCCGGGCAGCGAGCGCTCCAGGCCCGCGCGCACCGCCAGGTAGCCCGCGTGCGGTCCACCGAAGCCCATGGGTACGCCGAACCGCTGCGCGCTGCCGCAGGCGATGTCGGCACCGATCGCGCCCGGCTCGCGCAGCAGCACGAGGGCGAGCAGATCGGCCGCGACCGTGACGAGCGCGCCCTGGGCGTGGGCCGCCTCGATCAGGGCGGCGTGATCCCGGAGGGCTCCCGAGGCTCCCGGGTACTGCAGGTGCAGACCGAAGTACTCGAAGTCGAAGGCCTGATCGATGTCGACGACGCGTACCTCGATGCCGAGCGGCTCGGCCCGCGTACGGATGACGTCGATGCTCTGCGGGAGGGTGTCGGCGTCCACGGCGTACACATTGGACTTGGACTTGGACGACCGGCGCGCGAGCGTCATCGCCTCCGCGGCCGCCGTGGCCTCGTCGAGCATCGACGCGTTGGCGGTGTCGAGGCCGGTCAGGTCGGTGACCACGGTCTGGAAGTTGAGCAGCGCCTCGAGCCGCCCCTGGCTGATCTCCGGCTGGTACGGCGTGTAGGCCGTGTACCAGGCCGGGTTCTCCAGGACGTTGCGCTTGATGACGCCGGGGGTGTGCGTGCCGTAGTAGCCGAGCCCGATCATGGAGGTCAGGACCTGGTTACGCGAGGCCAGCTCGCGCAGCTCGGCGAGGACCTCGGCCTCGGTGGCGGCGGCCGGGAGGTCCAGCTGCTCGTGCCACCGGATGGCCTCGGGAATGGCCGCGTCCATCAGCTCGTCGAGGCTGCTGTAGCCGACCGACTCCAGCATGCGGCGGGCGTCGTCGGAGGTGGGCCCGATGTGCCGCGCGGAGAACGAGAATGGGCTCGTCATGGGTTCTGCTGCTCCCAGGGAGGCGGGGACGATGTCGTCCTCCCCCGCTGTCGCCACCCTGCGCTCCAGCGTCGCCGACCCGTGCGGTCCGGGTGCCTGAGAGGTTCCGGGGAGGAATTGCCCCTTCGGCGCCGTTCTGCCCGGTCTATGCCGGGTACGCGGACTCTCCCGCGCGGGCGTACCAGCTACCCGCCACGGTACCAGTGCCCCGATGGCGGTGCTGTTACGCATCTCTCCCGGCGAGCCGACGATCCGCTGGCCCGGACGGCCGGCGGAGCCGAGGTCTAGGGTGAAGATCGTGACCTACCCACCCGGCTACACCGCCGCTTCCGACCGTTACGACACGATGACCTACCGCCGGTCCGGGCGCAGTGGCCTGCGGCTGCCCGCGATCTCGCTCGGGCTCTGGCACAACTTCGGGGCCCAGCGGTCCTACGAGGTCGAACGCGACATCGTCCTGCGGGCCTTCGACCTGGGCGTCACCCACTTCGACCTGGCCAACAACTACGGTCCCCCGCCCGGGACGGCGGAGGAGACCTTCGGCCGGCTGCTCGCCGGCGATCTGAAGGCGTACCGGGACGAGCTGGTGATCTCCACGAAGGCGGGCTACCTCATGTGGCCCGGGCCGTACGGCGAATGGGGCTCGCGCAAGTACCTGACCGCCTCCCTCGACCAGTCGCTGCGCCGGATGGGCCTGGACTACGTCGACGTCTTCTACAGCCACCGGTTCGACCCGGACACGCCGCTGGAGGAGACCATGATGGCGCTGGACGCGGCGGTCCGCGCGGGCAAGGCGCTCTACGTCGGGATCTCCTCCTACCGGTCCGAGCAGACGGCCCAGGCGGCCGCGATCCTGCGCGATCTGGGTACGCCGCTGCTGATCCACCAGCCGTCCTACTCGATGATCAACCGCTGGATCGAGGACGACGGGCTGCTCGACACCCTGGAAGAGGTGGGCGCGGGCTGCATCGCGTTCTCCCCGCTGGCCCAGGGGCTGCTGACCGACCGCTACCTCAACGGCGTACCGGCCGACTCCCGGGTCGCGACGAGCGTCTTCCTGAGTGAGAGCGACCTGACGCCGGAGCGGCTCGCACAGGTCAGCGCGCTCAACGAGCTGGCCCGGGCGCGGGGGCAGTCGCTGGCCCAGCTCGCGCTCGCCTGGGCGCTACGCGACCCGCGGATGACCAGCCTGATCATCGGGGCGTCCAGCGTGGCCCAGCTCGAGGCGAACGTCGCCGCCCTGGACAACCTGGAGTTCACCGACGCCGAACTCGCCGAGATCGACAAGCTCCTCTGACGTCGGGGCGCTGGATCAGGGTTCTCGGTCGAATCTTGCCCCAAGATTCGACCCGGAACCCTGATCCAGCGCCGTAGGTCCGGCGCCGTAGGGTCCGGCGCGGGAGGGGTCCGGCGCGGGAGGGG
>JABFYB010000768.1 GCA_013361475.1 Hamadaea sp. | reverse complement strand
CGGCGTGGTCGTCGGCCTCCCAGTTCGCGCCGTAGTGGCCGTTGCCGTACAGCTCGTTGCCGATCTCCCAGTACTTCACGCCGTAGTTCTTCTCGACGTTGGCGTAATGCACCCACTCCGCGGCCTCCTCCGGAGTGCCGGTGCCGTAGTTGGCGATCACCATCGCCTGCGCGTTCGCCCGCTGAACCCCGGCCATGAAGTGGTCGAAGTCGGTGTCGGGGGCGACGTAGCCGCCGGGCGCGGTGTTCGTCTTCCAGTGGTAGATGTCCGAATAGGACCCTCCGGGGTAGCGCATGGTCTGCGTACCGGCGTCCTTGAGCAGGTCGGCGACGGCGTTCGTGCCGAGGGTGGCGTCCCAGACCGCGTGGTTGACGCCGTACGCGGCGTCGCTCACGCTCTCCAGGCCCGCTCTCGTGTTGACCCGGACCGTCACGGTGTCGGCTGCCTCAGCCTGGCCGGGGACGGCGAGGTTTGCCGCTGCCAGCGTCAAGGCCAGCAGGGCGATGCGGCTCTTTCTCATCGTCGGGCGTCCTTTGGTTGTGGGCGTACGCGTCCGTGGAGTGGAAGCGCTCCCACAGCGTCGTATGCCGCTCCTTCGATGTCAACGCCGCTGTGCGGTTCGGCGCTGCTTCGTTCGGCGCTGTGCGCTGCGGCGCTGTGCGCTTCGGCGCTGTGCGCTTCGGCGCTGTGCGCTTCGGCGCTGTGCGCTTCGGCGCTGGATCAGGGTTCTCGGTCGTATCTTGGGTCATGATTCGACCGAGAACCCTGATCCAGCCGGTGCGGAGGGGTTCAGGCGGGCAGGGTCAGGCGGCGCAGGTGAACGAGGTGCTCGACCGGCCGCCGCCGTCGAAGGTCACGCGGACGCTGTGCTTGGTGCCGACGACGCAGGAGCCACCGATGGAGCTGTAGTTGTCGGCCCCGGCGACGTGTACGCCGTCGTAGTACCAGACCTGGCCGTAGTAGCCGCTGGGCAGGTAGCAGTCGTAGTAGCCGCCTTCGGACTCGCAGGTCACCAGGCTCGCCGCGTGGGCGGGCGCGGCGGTGAGCGTCGCCGCCCCGAGGGCGAGTGCGGCGCCCGCGAGGGCGAGCCGGATCCGGTGTGCCATAACGGTTTCCCTTCTCTCGGAAGCTGTCACCGTAATTGATTCACGAACCGGATGGCATTGACCGTTAAGACTTTTCACATGATCCGCCCCGGTCGCCACAACGGGCTGGTGAGATAGTTCCGATCATGTCCAACCCCGCTGCCGCCGAGGATCGTCACGCCTCATGGCTCGAGCTGTTCTTCGATCTCGTCATCGTGGCGGCCGTCGCCCAGCTGGCCCATCTGCTGCACGACGACCTCAGCCTCAAGCAGGTCGCCGTCTTCGCGATCCTCTATTACGCGATGTGGAGCGTCTGGACCTCGTTCAGCCTGTACGCGAACGTGCGAGGCGACCGCGTCAACCAGGTGCCGTTGCTGATCGCGATGTTCGGCATCGCCGTCATGGCGGCGGCCATCCCGCACGCCGTCCACGGGCACGGCGACGACTACCGGGTCTTCGTGCTGGCGTACGTGGCGTGCCGGATCCTGGCCGCGGTGACCTGGAAGCGATCGAACCTGGTGCCGACCGACTGGCCCGCCGCCCGGCAGGGCAACGGGGTCATCCCGTGGATCGTGTCGCTGTGGCTGGCCGACTCGCGGTACTACCTGTGGCTCGCCGGCATCGTGCTCGACATCGTCACCTCGTTCGTCCTCTCCCTCGACCCGGCCAAGCAGATCGCCGCCGAGCAACGCGAACAACTGAAGCAGCGCGACGTCTGGCTCCGCCGGATGGCGCGCAACGTCCGGATGCGGCCGATGCGCGTACCGGAGCTGCCCGACATCAAGGCGGCCCAGCCGCACGCCCGGCATCTCGGCGAACGCCTGGGACTGTTCGTCATCATCGTGCTCGGCGAGGCGGTGGCCCAACTGGTCGCGGCGGCGGCGGGCGTACCGGTGTGGGACCAGGCGCTGTGGCTGTCGGTGATCACCGGATTCGGCCTGCTCGTGGCGATCTGGTACCTGACCCTGCAGTACGGGTCCAGCTCGCTGGCGAACTACGGCGACCGCACGGTCGCCCTGCGCCTCACCCTCCCCGCCCACTTCGTCATGACCGGGGCGATCGTCGCGGTCTCCGCCGGGCTCGGCCTGATCGCAGCGCACCCCGGCGAGCATCTGCCGACGGCCGACCGGTGGGTGCTCTGCGGCGGCATGGCGGTCTACTTCCTCACCGCCACGATCACCGGCGCGCGCGGTGGCGTACCGGCACGATGGGTCTTCGGCTGGGGCGTACCGGCGATCGCGCTCACCCTGGTGCTCGGCGCGCTCGGTGAAGGGCTGCCGGGTTGGCTCGTCGCGGCCGCCCTCGTGCTGATCGCGCTGTGGCATATCTCCTACCGCGTCGTAGACCCTGAGCAGCGTGAACGCCGAATCACTCAGGTCCGCCGAGCGGCCGGAACCGTTGACGCGGGGTCACCGTCGTGAAAGGATATTAGTACGCGCGTTCGATCGACGTGAGCGTGCGATCCTGGGGAGGAACGGTGACGCACACGTTTGCGAGGAAGATCGGTCTTGCGCTGCTGGCGGCGGTCGTGGTGACGATCGCCGTCACCGCGCGGGCCACCGCCGAGCAGGCCGGAAATCGGGCGGCGACCGCCGCGGACGCGGATCGAACGGCACGAGCCGCCGGTCGGTCCACCGCTGTCGCCCTGACCGCTGTCGAGCCGCTGAACCGTTCGATCGATGCCGGAACCACCACCGGCGTGCGGGCACTGCCCGTCGCATACGCCGCCGACGCAGCCGCTTTCGTGACCGCCACGGGTCAGGCCTGCGCGCTGCTCAGCACGTCCGGGCCGGCGACCGTCGCCGTCGAGGGGGCCGGATACGACCCGATCGAGGCGGCCTGGCCGGGCGACGGCGGGTGGCACGTCTGGTGCTGGACCGGATTGCGCGCCGATATCACATATCGGCTCCGGGTGGCCGCCGATTCGGGCGTACACGCCGAAGGAATCGTCACGGACCATTGAGTCTCCACCACTGTGGACGTTGCTGTGTCGGAGTACCGACACAGCAACGTGAATCGCGTGTGATTCTCACGTGACGACTCGAAATCCGCTGCAGACCACTCCCGTCGGATCGGCCGTTCGGCCACCCTTTCACCCACCAATCCGCTCCACTGGGGACGGTCCCTGAGCGTACGGAGATCATCCGGCACAGCCAGTGGGGATAGTCAAGAGTTGATGGCACCTAATTCATTTACTTGACTGTGGTCATCCAACCCCACTGGCCGTCGCATCGGGATCGTCTCGACGACTCGGAAAGCGATGCCGATGACGGCTGCCCGCGAAAGGAGCGACCATGTTCCTGACCGACCGACGGCGGTCCGGAAGCCTGCGTACGGGTATCGCACTCGTGGCGCTGGCGACCTTCGCCTCCGGCCTCAGCTTCGCGGCCACCCCGGCCGCGGCGAGCGATCCGGGAGTCGAACCGGCCAACGTCACGCTGACCCTGCCGCCCGGCGGGACGGCGGACATCGCGAAGACCGTCCACACGCCGACGGTGCCGCCGAAGCCCGACATCGTGTTCCTGGCCGACACCACCGGCAGCATGGGCGCCGCCATCGGCGACGTGCGCACCAACGCCGCCGGCGTGCTCTCGACCATCAGTTCGGCCCAGCCGACCGCACAGTTCGGCGTCGCGGAGTACAAGGACTTCAACTGCGACGCCGTACCGTTCAAGGTGGATCAGGCGATCACCTCGGACGCGGCGGCCGTCCAGGCCGGCATCAACATGTGGAGCGCCGGCGGCGGCTGCGACTTCCCGGAGGCGGACCTCAACGCCCTGTACGAGCTGTCGACCGGAGCGGTCACCTACCGGCCGGACGGCACGCGCATCATCGTCATCTTCGGTGACGCGCCGTCGCAGGACCCGAGCAACGGTCACACCCTCGCCCAGACGATCTCGGCGCTGCAGGCGGCCAACATCCGGGTCGTCGCGGTGAACGTCGGCAACCTCGACGCGACCGGGCAGTTCACCGACATCGTGAACGCGACCGGCGGCGTACTGCTCAACAACGTGCCGTCGGACCAGGTGTCGGAGGCCATCCTCGCCGGCATCCAGGCGATCAAGGTCACCGTGACGCCGACGCCGTTCGGCTGCGGTCCGCCCGTGGCCCTGTCGTTCGCCCCGGGCAGCGAGGTCGTGACCAGCGGCGATGACGCGCACTTCACCGAGACGGTGAACATCGCGGCCAACGCCGTGGCCGGTACGCACCACTGCGCGGTGGACTTCCTCATCGACGGCACGAGCCGTGGCTACGTGCAGAACCTGACGGTCGTGGTGCCCGGCTTGAGCATCAACGACGTGTCCGTCAACGAGAACGCCGGGAACGCCACCTTCACGGTGTCCCTGTCGGCGCCGGCTCCGTTCCCCGTGAGCGCGAGCTTCGCCACCAGCAACGGCACCGCGACCGCTCCGGCCGACTACGCCGCCACCAGCGGTGTCGTCTCCTTCACCGCCGGCCAGACCAGCAAGCAGATCACGGTCCCGATCGTCAACGACACCGTCGACGAGAACAATGAGACCTTCACGGTGACGCTGTCCGCGCCGACCGGGGCGGCGCTGATCGACCCGACCGGCGTCGGCACGATCGTCGACCAGGACCGCAACGGCGTCTTCTCCTGCTCCGCGACGGCGCTGAACCTGGCGGGTCTCAAGGCGGGCAAGGCCAACCCGGCCGACCTCCCGTGTGTCGACGACAGCGACACGGTGGCGAGCCTCAACCTGACCTCCGGTCTCGTGAACGTCGACGCCAAGGTGATCACCGCCTCGACGGACCTGTCGCCGGACAACCAGAACATCGTTCCGGTGCTCGGTGACAAGGCCGCGTCCACCGCGAAGATCGAGTCCACGAAGATCACCGTGGGTGGCCTGGTCACCATCGAGCTGGGCGTCATCCAGTCGTCCGCCTCGGTGACCTGCACCGCGGGCCCGAGCGGCCTCGTGCCGACCTTCTCGGGTTCGTCGTCGATCTCCTCGCTGAAGATCAACGGTGTCACGGTGACGGTGGGCAGCGCTCCGCTGACGATTCCGCTCGTCGTCGGGTCGCTGAAGCTCAACGGCACGACCACCACCGGCACCAGCGTCACGCAGCAGGCGGTCGTCCTCGACACGCTGCTGACCGATGTGGTGCTCGCCGAGTCGACGGCCGACGTGCACGGCACGGCGCTGCACCCCAGCGGCAACCCGTGTGTCGCGTGATCAGTCGCGTAACCGATAGATGAACGAGGGCGGGGCGGCCGGACGGCTGCCCCGCCCTCCGGCGGTTGGCGACCTGTGGATCACCTGTGTGACACTCGGCGGGTGACCACACCCCCTCCGCCGAATCAGCCTGGCTATCCGGAGTGGAACCAGCCTCCGGAGTGGAATCAGCCCGGCTATCCGCAGCCCCCGTCGTCGGCGTATCCCGGTTCGCCGGTGAACCGTCCGGCCACGGAACCGACTGCCGTATACCCCACGCTCAGCACGGGTTCCCCCGTTCCGCCGCTCGGCCCGCCGGTCCCGCCGGGGGCTCCGGTCGGCCCGCCACCGCCGCCCAAGAAGAAGACCGGCCTGGTCCTGGGCATCATCGGTGGCGTACTCGCGCTCTGCCTGATCGGCGGCTGCGTCGGCGTCGGCGGCTGGTTCCTCCTGCGGGACAAGAGCGAGCCGGTGGCCCACACGTCGACCTCGCCGTATGAGACCAGCTACCCGTACCCGTCCGACTCCTACTCGCCGCCCACGGTGGTCGAGACGACCGAGGCCGCCCCGCCGCCGTCGCCGGTCGAGGTCGGCGACTGCATCTCCGTCGACGAGCAGGGCACCTTCCTCGGAATCGGCAACTGCAACGGCAGCCGGGGCACCTACAAGGTGCTGTCGACCGACTACTCGCAAGGCACCTGCACCGATCCGCAGTCGCCCTACATCACGGTCGAGGGGTACCGGCTCTGCCTGGCGCTCTACCTGGTCGAGACCTATTGCTACAAGTTCCCCAAGGGGTCCGGCTGGGTGGTCGCGGCGTCGAAGTGCAAAGCGAAAGGCACTGTTCACGTCATCGACATCGTGCCGGGCGCGTCCAACGGCGACCGCTGTACGAAAAACTACAAGTGGAACCGGTGGTACCGGTTCACCCATCCGACCGTCGTGTACTGCGTGATGCAGTACTAGCGAAGTGGCAGGTGACACGATGAGGCTTGGTCTGCACTACTGGAACTACTCGACGCCGGCGGAACCGGCGGCGATCGCGCCCACGCTGGCGCAGACCGCCAGGCTCGCCGAGGAGACCGGGTTCTCGTCGTTCACGGTGATGGATCACTACCTCCAGATGCAGACGCCGACCAGCACGGCCGAGGAGCCGATGCTCGAGGGATACACGACGCTCGGCTACCTCGCCGCGATCACCGAGCGCATGACCCTCGGCCTGCTGGTCACCGGCGTCATGTACCGCAATCCCGGGGTGCTCGCGAAGATCGTGACCACCCTCGACGTGCTCTCCGGCGGTCGCGCCCGGCTGGGGCTGGGCGCTTCGTGGTACGAGCGGGAACAGGCGGCGCTGGGCGTGCCGGTGGTGCCGGTCGCCGAGCGGTTCGAGCGGCTGGAGGAGACCCTGCGGATCTGCCTCCAGTTCTGGAGCGACGAGAACGGCCCCTTCGAGGGCAAGCACTACCAGCTCGCCGAGACGCTGTGCGTACCGGCGCCGCTGCGGCAGCCACATCCGCCGATCCTCATCGGCGGTGGTGGCGAGCAGAAGACGCTGCGCCTGGCCGCCCGGTACGCCGACGCCTGCAACATCTTCGGGGTCGGCGTCGACACGGTCGCGCACAAGTTCGACGTGCTCAAGCGGCATTGCGACGCCGAGGGCCGTGACTACGACACGATCGCCAAGACCGTGCTGATGACTCGGCCGGCACTGTCCGACGTGGACGCCTTCGTCGCCGAAGCCGCGGAGTACGCCCGGCTCGGCGCGACCGAGATCCAGGTGATGCCCGACCGGCACCCGGTCGAGTTCACCGAGGAGGTCGCCGAGCGCGTCCTTCCGCGCCTCGACCTCAGCTGACTGCGGCTGGATCAGGGTCCGGAAACGTGCGCTTGACACGTGCGTCATCGTAGGAATAATGGGAGCGCTCCCACATACGTCCTTCGATATGGGGTGACTCCA
>JABFYB010000470.1 GCA_013361475.1 Hamadaea sp. | reverse complement strand
GCCGGGCGGGCGAACGGCGCGAACGGGGTCTCCCGGGAGGCCGCCACCGCGGCGAAGGCGTACTCCAGCATCTGGGTCTCATAGTCAGCCTTGGCCTGGGCTGTCGGACGGCCCGAACCGAGCAGGTCGCTCAGCAGGTGAGCGTCCCGCAGGGCCACATTGGCGCCGTCGCCCCGGCCCGGCGACATGGTGTGGATCGCGTCGCCCAGCAGCGTCACCCGAGGCTCGGCCCAGCGTGCGACCGGACGGGCGGAGGTGATCGTGACGGGGAAGGTCGCCGCCACGTCGGCGGCCCCGACGATCCGGCGTACGCCGGAATGCCAGCCCCGCACGGCGTCGAGCACGCGAGCGTGCAACCCGGCAGGGTCCACTCCGGACGGTCGCGGGCCGGGCATCGTCGCAGTCCAGGAGAAGTAGCCGCCGACGTCGGTCAGGTGGGCGTACGGGGCGATCCGCGCGACCGCCTCCGGGATCGGCGTCCGAGACCGGCAGGTGGCGATCGCGACCGCCGTCCCGTCCGGTGCGATCACGCGGTTGAACGTGTCGATCAGATCGTCGGGGGTCTGCGCCAGCAGCTCCGCCGTGAGCGGAGTACGCCCGTACGCCGCCCAGCCCAGGTCGTCGATCACCGCCTCCGGCAGCAGCTTCCGGCGTACCGCCGAAGTGACGCCGTCCGCCCCCACGAGCAGGTCGCCGACGGCGCTGGACCCGTCGGCGAAGTCGGCGCGCACCTCCTCGTGCCCGGCGGTGAAGCCGGTGCACGTCTTTCCGAAGTGGACGTCCGGTAGCGCGGTCAGCAGGATCTCGCGCAGGGTGAGCCGGTGGACGCCGAATCCCTCGCGCGCCTCCGGGATGGGCTTGGCGAACTTCGGGACCAGGTCGGGCGACAGGAACACCATTCGAGTGGCCGGGCGCAGCGCCGTCGCCGCGGCCAGGGCGAACAGCTCGGGCGGGAGGCAGGCGCGGAGGGCCTGCTCCCCCGCGCCTTTCAGACTGATGCGGTAGCCCTGCTCGCGCAGATCGGTGGAGCGCTCGAAGACGGTGGCGGGCAGGCCGGCCCGGCGTAGCCCGTGCGCCAGGCACAATCCGCCGATGCCGCCGCCCGCGATCAGGACGGTCATGGCGGCGAAGCTAGCACGATAGCTGTCATGACAGCAAGTTCAGATGAACTATCCTTGGTGAATGACAGACGCTGACGCGCCGGCGGGGCTGGTGCTGGGCGGCGGTTCGCTGCTCAACCAGGTCGGCCGGGAACTCACCACGACCACCGAGCGCCTGCTCGCACCGTTGGGGCTGACCTCGCAGCAGGCGGCTCTGCTGCTCCACGCCTCGCGGGGCGACGCACCCGGGCCGAGCGCGCTGCGGGCGGCGTTGGGCACCGACACCGCGGGCATGACCCGGCTGCTGGACCGCTTGGAGGACAAGGGCCTGCTGCGACGCGTACGCCATCCCAGCGACCGTCGCGCGGTGGTCATCGAGCTCACCGACGCCGGCCGAGCCCTGCTACCGCGGATCCCGCCGGTCTTCGGCCAGGTCAGCCGACAGGTCTTCGCCGGGTTCAGCGCGAGCGAGGTCGGCGTCATGACCGCCATGCTCCAGCGCATGCTCACCAACCTGACCGCGTGACCGGGCTGCACCGCGGGTCTGGGCCGCACCGCCGGACTGGGCCGTGCCACTGGATTGGGCTGCCGCACCGGACTGCGTGTGCCGCCACCAGAAGAAGGCCGCCATGCCCAGCGGGATCGGCAGCAGCCAGACGAAGATGCGGAAGATCAGGCTCGCCGCGACCAGCTGGGCGTTCAGCTCGTCCGACTGCAGGCCCAGCACCCCGATCAGGATCAGCTCGGTCACGCCGAGATTCCCGGGAGTGAGCGGCACCAGCGAGGCGATCGTCCCGAGGGCGTACGCGTAGAGCACCGCCGACGCCGGGAGCACCTCGCGGGTCAGGCCGACCGCCCGCAGCGAGGCGAGCAGGACGCCGTAACTGGCGCCGGTCGCGGCGATCTGGGTCGCCACGACGAGGGGCGCGTTCCGGCGTACGCCGATCACGAGGTGCTCCCGCGTCCGGAGGACGCGTACCGCCACTCCCCGGGGCGGCGGCCGGCGCAGCTTCCGCGCTAGCGCAGTAGCCACCGTCTGGAGCCGGTACGCGAAGCGGTGCGCGTAGTCCTCGCGCCGCAGCAGCAGCCACGGTACGCCCACCAGCAGCACCAACGCGGTCACGCCGAGCGCGAAGAACAGCGGCGTGTGCTCGTCGCCGCGACCGGTGATCAACACCGCCGAGGTGCCGACGACGGGAAGGAGCAGCATCGTCAGGTAGCGGCCGATGCCGGCCAGCGCGACCGCCGTCGTCGTCCGGTCGGTGGAGAAGCCCCACGAGCGGCACATGGCGTACCGGGCGGCGAGGTCGGCCCCGGTCGGGAACAGCGCGGTGAGGAAGTTGCCGACGAGGCCGGTCTGCGTACCGCGCCACCAGCTGAGCCCCGGCAAAGCGGCGACCGCGGACCAGCCGTTCAACGCCAGCACGACCAGGCCCAACGCGAGCAGCAGCAACAGTTCGCCGCCGGACAGGCCGCGCACCGTCTGCCAGATCTCGGCGTAGCTCGCCACGTGCGGCACGACCCAGCCGAAGACCGCCACCATCGCCACGACGCCGATCAGCCAGACGATCTTCTCCCGCCGGCTTGATCGGGTCATGACGATCATGCTAAACCGGCTATCGGACCCCTCGCGGGCGGAACTGGATGCTGATCCGTGGCCCGGCCGGCTTGGCCGTCTTCAGGATGGCGTGTTCCCAGGTGCGCTGACAGCTGCCGCCCATCACGATCAGGTCGCCGTGGCCCTGTTCGAACCGCAGCACGTCGCCGCCGCCGGCCGGGCGCAGGGCCAGTGCCCGGGGATCGCCGACGGAGACGATGGCGACCATGGTGTCGTGGGTGGCGCCCCGCCCGATGCGGTCGCCGTGCCAGGCCACGCTGTCCTGGCCGTCCCGGTAGTAACAGAGCCCGGCCGTGCGGAACGGCTCCCCCAGCTCCTCGGCGTAGTACGCGTTCAGCGCCGCCTTGACCGCCTCCAGCGACGGGTCGGGCAGGTCGGCGTCCTCGTCGTAGAAGCAGAGCAGCCGGGGGACGTCCACGACCCGCTCGTACATCTGGCGGCGCTCGGCCTTCCACGGCACCTGGTCGCGCAGGCGGAGGAACAGTTCGTCGGCCCCGGTCAGCCAACCCGGGCACAGATCGACCCAGGCGCCCCGGCTCAGCTCCACGCGCTGCACCGACCCGGCCAGCGCACCGGGCGTGATCTCGTCACCGAGATCGAACAGCGAGCCCTGAAACGCAGCGGTCATCTTCGCAGCATACGCCGCTGGTTAGCACAGGTGTGCCAGTGGGCGGGTCACAGGTGGCGCCCGTGCCGGTCGAGCCAGCGGAGATACTCCGGCCGCCGCGCCGCATACGCCCGGTACGCCTCCCGGGCGAGCCGGACGAGGTCGTCGAACCGGTCGGCCAGCGGGCCGTCCCGGCGGCAGACGACCAGGTGGCGCAGCGTGATGGGAGTCCCCGCCAACGGGCGGACGACGACGCCGTCCCCGGCCGGGAAGACGGCCTGGCACGGGCTGACCGCGCGCCGGGTCGCCACCATCTCCCGGATCGGCACCGCGTCGGAGATCGTGTACAGCACCCGGGGCGTGAACCCCGCCTGTTCGCAGGCCAGGTGCCAGCAGTCGGGCCAGCCCGCGCCGTCGGCCGGGGTCATCGCCATCGGCTCGCCGGCGAGGTCGGCCAGCTCCACCTCGTCGCGGTCGGCGTACGGGTGGCCCTCCCAGAGCGCGACGAAGACCGGCTCCTGGACGATGACGTCCCACAGCAGGGTCGGCGGCGGACGCAGTTCGAAACCGGGATAGTCCACTGTGGCCGCCGCGTCCAATCGGTCGGCCAGCAGCAGTTCCCAGAGCAGCCGGGGCGAGTACTCGGCGTGCAGGCGTACCTCGGTGGCGGGCAGCCGCGCGCCGAGCCGGTCGGCCAGGCCCACCGACACCGGACCGGCGAGCCCGCCGAGCCGCAACGGCTCGGACTCCCGCCGCGTCTGGTACGCCGCCCCCCGCCGCAGGTCGTCCATCGCCATCAGCATCGACCTGGCCCGGACCAGGACGTACTGGCCGAGCGGCGTCGGCCGGGCACCCTGGCGATCCCGGACGAAGACCTGCCCGCCGAGTTCGCGTTCCACCCGCTGGAGCAGCGCCGTCAGGGCGGGCTGCGAGACCCCGAGAGCCGCCGCCGCCTTGGTGATGCTGCCGGTGTCGGCGATCACGCAGACGGCGCGGAGGTGACGCAGCTCCAGTTCCATAACGCCGATGCTATGGCCACTCGCGATTGCCGCAATGCCTCCATCAATGGCGATATTTGGATGGCCTGCACCCCCTCACGCGAAGGAGGAATCCGTTGCGTCCATCCCTCCGGCTGGCCGCCCTGGCGGCGCTCACGTTGGCCGCCGCTTTCGCCGGACCGGCCCCGGCGTCGGCCACTTCCCCGGCGACTTCCCCGGCTACGCAATGGTTGGAGGCGTTCGCCGAAGACGGTGGCATCAGCCAGATCGCCGTCCCCGCGCCGTCCGCCGCCCAGCGCACCGCCGCCGCGGCGGCGGTCACCGCGACCGTCACTCCGTTGCAGCAGACCGGCAGCACGGGCACACGTTTCGACCTCGTCTTCGTCGGCGACGGCTACACCTCGTCCGAGCTGGCCCTCTACCACCAGCACGTCGCGGAGAAGTGGGCGACGCTCACGACCCTCGCGCCGTACAGCACCTACAAGAACTACTTCAACGTGTGGATGGTCGACGTCGTCTCGGCACAGTCCGGGGTGGACAACGACCCGACCCAGGGCATCAGCAAGAACACCGCGCTGGGCATGTACTTCTGGTGCTCCGGCACCGAACGGCTGCTGTGCCTGGACGAGTCGGCCGCGCAGGCGTACGCCGCGAACGCGCCGGCGGTGGACATGATCGTCGCCGTCGGCAACAGCACGAAGTACGGCGGCGCGGGATACTCCACCGTGGCCACCGCGTCCGGCGGCAACGCCCAGTCGGGCCTCATCGTCCAGCACGAACTTGGCCACTCCATCGGCGGGCTCGCCGACGAGTACGACACCCCCTACAACCGGTACGCGGGCGGGGAGCCGGCCGAGCCCAACGTCACCCGGTACACCGCCGCTCAGCTCACCTCGGGCAAACGCAAGTGGTACGCGCTGCTGGGGCAGGCGACCCCGGACGGCGGCGTGATCGGCGCGTACGAGGGCGCCCGTTACTACAAGTACGGGCTCTACCGGCCGTCGCAGAACTCCGTCATGCGCTCGCTCGGCCAGCAGTTCAACACGATCGGGCTGAACGTGATGACGCAGAAGCTCCTCGCCAAGATTCAGCTCACCACCGTGACGGGGGTCGTCCCCGCCGGCTGAGACAGCGTCCGGCCGGACAGCGCCGAATCGCCGGAGCGACAAGATCGTGTCGCTCCGGCGTCCTGCGACTACTTATGGTTATTGTGCGGAGATGACCGGTTCCGCCCTTCTCCGGCCGTTGCTGTTCGTCGCCGTCGCCCTGATGGGAATCCTGTTCCATCCCACCGGGGCCCACGCCGACGACCGGGTGAAGCTGACCGACACCGAAGCCCGCGCCCGGCTGAAATCCGCCGGCATCACCTGGTGGTCCAGCGGAAACTGCACCAACCGGCAGCGCGCCGACTGCACCTCGTTCGACCAGATCCGGCGTACGACGATCGCGGGCGTCGTGACTCTCCGAAAATCCAGCACCTGCCCGATCATGGTGACCGGCGGGACCGAGACCGGCCACGGCGCCGGGACCTACACGCACTGGAACGGCTGGAAGGTCGACATCGCGCTGAACGACTGCGTCAACGCGTACGTGCGTCGGTGGTTCAGCGACGTCGGGACGATCAGCGGCTGGGGTCACCAGTATCGGGCGCCCTCCGGCAACCTCTACACCAACGAGGGCAACCACTGGGACATCCTCTACTACACCTGTGGTGGCTGCGATCCCGAGCCCACACCGCCGAAACCGGCTCAGGCGGTCGGGCGTACGAGCGCGATCTGGTAGCTGTAGCGATCGCCGCGATAGGTGGACACCGCGCGTTCCACCGGCCGGTCGCGCTGGTCGAACGCGGTCCGCTCGACCAGCAGCGCCGGGCTGAACGCGGGGACCGCCAGCAGGTCGGCGGTGCCCTGGTCGAGGACGGTCGCCCGGATGGTCTGCTCCGCCCGGACCAGGGTGATCCGGTAGCGCTCGCGGAGCACGTCGTAGAGCGATCCGTCGAGCGGTTCGTCGAGCAGGCCGGGCACCGTCGCGCCGGCCAGGTAGGTGTGCTCCAGGCACATCGGCTCGCCGTCGGCGGTGCGTACGCGTTCGATGTGGACCACCGGAGCGGACGGCGAGAGCCCCAGCGCGAAGCCGATCTCGGCCCCGGCCGGGATGTCCTCGGCGACGCGCAGCCGCGAGCCCGGGCGCAGTCCGCGACTGCGCATGTCGTCGCTGAACGAGGTCAGCTCGATGCTCTTGGTGATCGCGGGTGGCGCGACGAAGGTGCCCGCGCCTTGCACCCGGTAGACACGCCGCTCCTGCTCGAGGCGTTCCAGCGCTTGGCGGACCGTCATCCGGCTGACCGCGAACTCCTCGGCGAGGTCTCGTTCGGTCGGCAGCCGGTCGTGCGGGGCCAGCTCGTGCTCGATCAGCCGCCCGAGGTGGTTCTGCAGCAGCTCGCGCTTCGTCCGTGCCATGTCTCCCACCCGAGCGATTGGTATGAACCATCGAGAGGATACCTGTCGCTTGCGGTCGGACGAAGTCTGAGGCAGACTCGCCAGCGCACCAATTGGGCTAGACCATTCGCGATCTTGGGAGGATGACCGGCGATGAGTGTCCTGGATCGGCTCGTGGGGGGCCTGATCGTGTCCTGTCAGGCCAGGCAGGGCCACCCGCTGCGCTCGGCCGAGATCATCGCCCGGCTCGCGGAGTGCGCGGTCCTGGGCGGGGCGGTGGGCGTACGGGTGAACTCCCCGCAAGACGTCCGCGCCGTCCGGGCGGCGGTCGGCGACCTGCCCATCGTCGCCCTGCACAAGGTGCGCGCGGCCGACCGCGACCTCATCACGCCCCGCTTCGAGCTGGCCGAAGGGCTCGCCGAGGCGGGCGCGGATGTGATCGCGTTCGAGGCGACCGCTCGCATCGA
>JABFYB010000247.1 GCA_013361475.1 Hamadaea sp. | reverse complement strand
GCGCGTTCGCCGACCAGCTCGCCGCGTTCGGGGACGCGTACGTGGACGACGCGTTCGGCGCGGTGCACCGCAAGCACGCCAGCGTCTACGACGTTCCGGCGCGCCTGCCGCATTACGCCGGCGGCCTCGTGCTCCGCGAGGTCGAGGTGCTGCGGACGCTCACCGGCGACCCGGCCCGGCCGTACGTCGTGGTGCTCGGCGGCTCGAAGGTCTCCGACAAGCTGGCCGTCATCGAGGCGCTGCTGCCGAAGGTGGACCGGCTGCTCATCGGCGGCGGCATGTGCTTCACCTTCCTCAAGGCCCAGGGCCACGAGGTCGGCGCCTCGCTGCTGCAGGACGAGATGGTCGACACCTGCCGCGGGCTGCTGGAGCGGGCGGACGGCAAGATCCTGTTGCCGTCCGACGTCGTCGTGGCGGACAAGTTCGCCGCCGACGCCGCCACGCAGACCGTGTCCGCGACCGAGATCCCGGCCGGCTGGCTCGGCCTGGACATCGGCCCGGCCTCGGTGGCCGAGTTCGCCGACGCCCTGTCCGGCGCGAAGACGGTCTTCTGGAACGGCCCCATGGGCGTGTTCGAGCTGGCCCCGTTCGCGGCCGGGACGCGAGGCGTCGCGGAGGCGATCACCAAGGTCGACGGGCTCACCGTCGTCGGCGGTGGCGACTCGGCGGCTGCGGTCCGCGCGCTGGGCATCGACGAGAGTGGCTTCGGCCACATCTCGACCGGCGGTGGCGCGTCCCTGGAGTTCCTGGAGGGCAAGGACCTCCCGGGCATCGAAGCACTGGAGCAGTGAATGGCTGAGGCGAAGCGCCGGCCCCTGATGGCCGGCAACTGGAAGATGAACCTCAACCACCTCGAGGCCATCGCGCTGGTCCAGAAGCTGGCCCACACGCTGACCGAGAAGGAGCTGACCGACGTCGAGGTCGTCGTGCTGCCGCCGTTCACGGACATCCGCAGCGTGCAGACGGCGATCGACGGCGACAAGTGGCTCATCGGCTACGGCGCGCAGGACCTCTCGGCGCACGTGTCCGGGGCGTACACGGGGGAGATCTCCGGGGCGATGCTGGCCAAGCTCGGCTGCCAGTACGTCGCCGTCGGCCACTCCGAGCGGCGCGAGTACCACAACGAGGACGACGCGCTGGTCAACGCCAAGGTCAAGGCGGCGCTGGCCAACGAGATCGCGCCGATCCTCTGCGTCGGCGAGGGCCTGGAGATCCGGGAGCGGGGCGAGCACGTGGCGCACACCCTGGCTCAGCTCGACGGGGGTCTGGACGGACTCAAGGCCGAGCAGGTCGAGAAGGTCGTCGTCGCGTACGAGCCGGTCTGGGCCATCGGCACCGGCAAGACCTGCGGCGCGGAGGACGCGCAGGAGGTCATCGGCGCGATCCGGGGCCGGATCGCCGAGACCTTCGGCGCCGACGTCGCGCAGAAGGTGCGCATCCTCTACGGCGGCTCGGTGAAGGCGGCGAACGCGGCCGGCATCATGGAGCAGCCCGATGTGGACGGCACCCTGGTCGGCGGGGCCAGCCTGGTCCTGGAGGAGTTCGCCGGGATCGTCCGGTACGCCAAGGCGGCCTGATCCGCCCGGCTTGCAGCGGAGTTCGGCGCGATGTCCCGATGGGGCGTCGCGCCGAACTGCTGTCAGGGCTGACGCGCTGAGTCATCGACTCCTGACCTTGCGTCAGGTCAAGGTCAGGAGTTGGTTGCGAAAGGCCGCCCGGGTTCCCGCGCGCGAGGCGTAAACCATAGAGTGTCTGGCGTCCCATCCCCACCCCCCATGAGGACGCGCATGCACCGCCATGTCACCGCCCCCTCCTGGCGACGCCGGGCCGCATACGGGGTCACCGCCGCGCTGGTCCTGAGCGGCGTCGCCGCCTGCGACTCGGCCGCCAGCACGGAGGCCGACGCCCCCGCGAAGGGCGGCACCCTCACCGTCTTCGTCGGGGCCCTGCCCGATCACCTGGATCCGCAGATCATCAACGCCGCGCTCGAGGTGAACATCAGCCGGCTGATCACCCGGACGCTGACGACCACCAAGGCCGAGCCGGGCGACGCCGCGAGCGAGATCGTGCCCGACCTGGCCACCGACACCGGGCGGCCGTCGGACGGGAACAAGACCTGGGAGTTCAAGCTCCGCGACGGGGTGAAGTGGGAGGACGGGACCCCGGTCACCTGCAAGGACCTCAAATACGGCGCCGAGCGCAACTTCTCCGAGCTGATGCAGGACGGGTTGCCCTACGTCCGCAGCTACCTGGACGCGCCCAAGGACTACAAGGGCCCGTTCCTCAACGGCAACAACGGCGGCCAGGGCATCAAGGCCGTCGAGTGCGTCGACGAGAAGACGGTGCAGTACCACCTCAAGCAGGCGGTGGGTGACTTCGGCTACGTCGCGGCGCTCACCGGGCTCGCCCCGGTGCGTCAGGAGATCGAGGGCAAGGACCGGCCGGCCTACGACGAGAAGCCGTTCTCGTCCGGGCCCTACAAGATCTCCGACCGGAGCGACACCACGCTGACCCTGGTCCGCAACGACAACTGGGACGCGGGCACCGACTCGGTGCGCAAGGCGTACCCGGACAAGATCCTCGTCCAGGCGGCGAACGACTCCGCCGAGGAGACCAACAAGCTGATCGCCGATCAGGGACCCGAGCACTCCGGGATCATGATCGACCAGGATGTGGCCCCGAACTTCCTCCAGCAGGTCGTCAACGACCCCGAGCTGGCCGCCCGGACCGCCACCGGCACCACGGGCGCGGTGCGCTTCTTCGCGATCAACACTCGCAAGATCAAAGACGTCAAGTGCCGCCAGGCCCTCTCGTACGCCTTCGACAAGCGCAAGCTCCGCACGGCGCTCGGCGGCTCGATCTCCGGCGAGCTGGCCACCTCGTTCATCCCGCCGTCGCTGGCGGCGCACAAGGACTTCGACGTCTACGGCACCAACACCCGCCCGGACGGCGACATCGACCGGGCCGCCGAGCTGCTGAAGCAGGCGAAGGACTGCCCGAAGAAGCTGCGCGTGGCGTACCGGGACAGCCCGGCGATCAAGCGGCTGATGAAGCCGGTCGTCGAGATGTACCTCCGGATCGGCATCCAGGTCGAGGCGGTGCCGGTGACCTACAAGACGTACTACCACGACGTCTCCGACTCCAGCCTCAACTTCGACCTGATCTTCGCGGGCTGGGTGCCGGACTACCCGAACGGCTCGGCCGTGCTGCCGGCCCTGTTCGACGGCCGCAACCTGCCGGCGCCGGGGGAGACGGGCACGAACAACTACTCGTTCTTCAACGACGACGAGATCAACCGGCTGATCGACGAGGCGGTCGCCGAGCCCGACCTGGAGCGGCAGTACAAGCTCTGGGGCGAGCTGGACCAGAAGATCATGGAGAAGGCCGCCGCCATCCCGGTCGTCTACGCCGTGGCTCAGCGGATCTACGGCTCGAACGTGACGAACGTCTTCATCTCGCCCATGTTCGCCCAGCCCGACCTGAGCGCCATCGGCCTGAAGAACCCGGGCCAGTCCGGCTCGGCCTGACCGCCGGCTGAGCCGAGTCTTCGCGGGAGCATGCCCACCGGGGTGTGCTCCCGCGCCTCGCTCCGGCTATTCTGATCCCCGACAACGCCCTCCGAGAGGACCTCCCGTGCCCAATTGGTTCGCCTACACGCTGATCGTGATCCTGCTCATCACGAGCGGCCTGTTGACCCTGCTGGTCCTGCTCCACCGGGGCAAGGGCGGCGGCCTGTCGAGCATGTTCGGCGGCGGCGTCTCCTCCAACCTGGCCGGGTCGTCCGTGGCCGAGAAGAACCTGGACCGTTACACCGTTCTGGTCGGTGTCATCTGGTTCGCGTGCATCGTCGGTCTGGGCCTCTGGCTCAAGCTGGAAGTCAAGTAATCATCCACCCGTTCGGCGTGTTCCGGCCCACCGTGCACCCATAGGCCGCAGGGATGCGCTAGGCTGATGGCATCTTTTTGCGTACGTGGTTCACTCGCGCCGCCTGACCAGCACATTTGGGAAGGTTTCGCGTGCTCCGCAGCTTAAAGGTCACGATGCAGACGCACGTGGAAGTAACCCACCAAGGGAGTTAGGCGCAACATGGCACAGGGAACCGTCAAGTGGTTCAACGCGGACAAGGGCTTCGGCTTCATCTCGGTCGACAACGGCGGCCCGGATGTGTTCGTTCACTTCTCGGCCATCCAGAGCAGCGGGTACCGCAGCCTGGAGGAGAACCAGCGGGTTGAGTTCGAGATCGCTCAGGGAGCCAAGGGCCCCCAGGCCGAGCAGGTCCGCCCGCTCTGATCAGACTCACGCAAAGGCCCCCACACCGTTTGGTGCGGGGGCCTTTCGCGGTTCTGGGTCCCGATCAGGACCGCAGGCTCAGCGCCTTCGCCGGCAGCTGAGCCGCGGCGGCCCGGTCGAGCAGCCACAACGTACGCCCGACGCCCTCGACGCCACCGGCCGGCACCTGCACCGCTCCGGCGCCGGACACCGCCATCCCGATGGCGGCCGCCTTGCCCGCCCCGGTGGCGATCAGCCAGACCTCGTCGGCCGTGTTGATCGCCGGGAGAGTGAGGGTGACCCGCACCGGCGGCGGCTTCGGCGCTCCGCGTACGGCGGCGACCGGGCGGGACTCGTAGGCGGCCGGCTGCTCCGGGAAGACCGAGGCGACATGCCCGTCCTCGCCCACACCGAGCAGCAGCAGGTCGAAGTAGGGCAGCTCGGCCGAGCCCTCCGCCGCCCTGGCCAGCTGGGCGGCGTACCGGGCGGCGGCGGCCTCCGGATCGTCCCCGTCCGGCCCGTCCGACGGCGCCATCGGGCGTACCCTCGCGGGATCGAGCGGAACCTGGTCGAGCAGTGCCTGGCGCGCCTGCGTCTCGTTGCGATCAGGGTGGCCGGCCGGCAGGAAGCGCTCGTCGCCCCACCAGACGTCCACCCGCGACCAGTCGACCGCCCCGAGGGCCGGGCTGGCCGCCACGGCCCGGTAGACCGCGGCGGCGACGCGTCCGCCCGTGAGCACGATGCTCGCGCTGCCGCGGGCCGACTGGGCGTCGATCAGCTTGACCATCAGCCGCGCCGCGACCGCCTCGGCCAGGAGGTCGGCGTCGGCGTGGACGATGACGGCGTGCTCCGCGCTCACGCGTTCACCAGGTCCTTCACCCCGACGCGCTGACCCAGGCGCTCGTTGAGCCCGTTGGTGCCGGTGGCGGCCTCGAGCGCGGCGGCGTAGATCTGGTCGGCGTCGAGCCGGCGCAGCTCCTCGGCCAGTTCCTCACCGAGTCGCCGGTGCACCAGCGGCAGCACCCGATCGTGCGAACCGGTCCGGGAGAGCACCGCGGTGCCCTCGTTACGGGTCAGCGACAGCTCGGAACCGTCGCCGAGAGACACCGCGACCTGATCCAGCCGCGCTCCGGGCTTCAGCGTCGGGCTGACGCCGAGCCGGGCGCAGAGCCAACCCGACAGCAACGCGGCCACCGGGTCGTCCTCGGGCGCCGTCACGGTGACCGCCGTGGCGGATTCGGCGACGGTGTCGAACGCGCCCGCCAGAAGGGTCCGCCACGGCGTCGTACGCGTCCAGGCCAGGTCGGTGTCCCCCGGGGCGTAGTCGACCGCTCGCTGGCGCAATGCGGCCATCGGATCGGCCGCCTGGGCGACGTCGGTGATCCGCCGCTCGGCGACGACGCCCAGCGGGTCCTCGGCGATGCGGTCCGGGGGAGCGCCGTGCCACCAGGTCACCACCGGGACGTCCGGGGCGAGCAGCGGGATGACGACGCTCTCGGCGTGCTGGGCGACGCCGCCGTGCATGCGCAGCACCACGGCCTCGGCCGGGCCGAGCCGCCCGCCCACGATGATCTCGGCGTCCAGCCGGTCCTTGGCCGGGTCGACACCGGGCCGGGACTTCCCGGCGGTCGGCGAGATCCGGCTGACCACGATGAGACGGCAGGGGTGCGACGCGGCGGCGATCGTCGCGGCGTCCTCGACCGCGCGGACGCGAGCCTCCTCGACCACGACGACCAGCGTCAACGCCAGTCCACTCGCGACACCACCGGCCGAGTGCCGTTCGGCGGCGAGCTTGCGGACGACCTCGGCCCCGGTCGTGTCCCAGAGAGCCAACATGTTCCAGTCCTCCTAAGCCCGGCGCCAGGTGCGGCCCTCGCGGGCCAGCATCTCGTCCGCCTCGATCGGCCCCCAGGTACCGGCCCGATAGGGGTCGGGTTTCGTGCCGGCCCACGCCTCTTCGAGCGGGTCGACCACGCGCCAGCTCTCCTCGACCTCGTCGGCGGTCGGGAACAGCGTCCGGTCGCCGATGAGCACGTCCAGGACGAGCCGCTCGTACGCCTCCGGGCTGGCCTCGGTGAACGCCTCGCCGTAGGAGAAGTCCATCGCGATGTCCCGCAGCTCCATCGCGGTGCCCGGGACCTTGGAGCCGAACTTGAGCACGACGCCCTCGTCCGGCTGCACCCGGATGACCAGCTGATTGTTGCCGAGCAGTTCCACGTCGTCGGGGTTGAACGGCAGATGCGGCGCCTTCTTGAACAGGATCGCCACCTCGGTCACCCGGCGGGGCATGCGCTTGCCGCACCGGATGTAGAACGGCACGCCGGCCCAGCGGCGGTTCTGGATGCCCAGCTCGACGGCGACATACGTCTCGGTCGTCGAGGTCGGGGGGACGTCGGACTCCTCCAGATAGCCGGCCACCGGCTCGCCGGCCACCCAGCCCGCGGTGTACTGACCGCGTACCGTGCCGGTGGCGATGTCGCCGGGCAGCTTGATGGCGCGGAGCACCTTCAGCTTCTCGGCCCGGATCTCGCTGGCGTCGAAGCTGGTCGGCTCCTCCATCGCCACCAGCGCGAGCAACTGCAACAGGTGGTTCTGCAGCACGTCCCGGGCGGTGCCGACGGAGTCGTAGAACGCGGCCCGGGTGCCGATGCCGACGTCCTCGGCCATGGTGATCTGCACCGAGTCGACGTACTTCGTGTTCCAGACCGGCTCGAACAACGCGTTGGCGAACCGCAACGCCAAGATGTTCTGGACGGTCTCCTTGCCGAGGTAGTGGTCGATCCGGAAGACGTCCGGCGCGGTGAACACGTCGTCGACGAGGTCGTTGAGCTTCTTCGCCGACTCCAGGTCGTTGCCGAACGGCTTCTCCACGACGACCCGGCGCCAGCCGCCGGACTGCTCGTTGCTCGCCATGCCGGTCCGCTCGAGCTGCTTGAGCACGGTCGGGAAGGCGGCGGGCGGGAT
>JABFYB010000128.1 GCA_013361475.1 Hamadaea sp. | reverse complement strand
GACCAGCGTGTGCCCGAGCGACCGCCCGCGCGACAGGATGGTGACCTTGTGGACCGGGGCCGAGTGCGGCATCGCGTGCGCCACCAGGGCGTGGCCGCCCTCGTGGTAGGCCGTGATCTTCTTCTCGTGGTCGGACATGACCCGAGTACGCCGCTGCGGACCGGCGACGACGCGGTCGATCGACTCCTCGAGGTAGTCGTTGGTGATCGCCCGCTTGTCGTTGCGGGCGGTCAACAGCGCCGACTCGTTGATCACGTTCGCGAGATCCGCGCCGGTGAAGCCCGGCGTACGCCGAGCCACCGCGTCGAGGTCGACGTCGGGCGTGAACGGCTTGCCCTTGGCGTGGACCCGGAGGATCGCCTTGCGGCCCTCCATGTCCGGCGTGTCGACGGCGATCTGCCGGTCGAACCGGCCCGGGCGCAGCAGCGCCGGGTCGAGGATGTCCGGCCGGTTGGTCGCGGCGATCAGGATGACGCCGCCCTTCGCGTCGAAGCCGTCCATCTCGACGAGCAGCTGGTTCAGCGTCTGCTCCCGCTCGTCGTGGCCACCGCCGAGGCCGGCGCCACGGTGGCGGCCCACGGCGTCGATCTCGTCGACGAAGACGATCGCCGGAGCGTTCGACTTCGCCTGCTCGAAGAGATCGCGTACGCGGGACGCACCGACACCGACGAACATCTCGACGAAGTCCGAGCCGGAGATCGAGTAGAACGGGACCCCCGCCTCGCCGGCGACCGCCCGGGCGAGCAGCGTCTTACCGGTTCCGGGCGGGCCGAAGAGCAGGACGCCCTTCGGGATCTTGGCGCCGAGTGCCTGGTACTTCGAGGGATTCTGCAGGAAGTCCTTGATCTCGTGCAGTTCCTCGACGGCTTCCTCGGCCCCCGCCACGTCGGCGAAGGTGGTCTTCGGCATGTCCTTGCTGACCAGTTTGGCCTTGGACTTGCCGAAGTTGAGCACTCGTGAGCCGCCGCCCTGCATCTGCGACATCATGATGAAGAAGAACAGGACGATGAGCAGCAGCGGTGCGAACGAGAAGATCAGCGAGGTGATCCAGGAGTCCTGGGTGACCTCGGTGTTGTAGCTCCCGCCGTCGGCGAGGTTCGCGTTCCGGACCTGGTCGAAGATGTAATCGGCGCTCTGCGCGGGATACTCGGCCTGGATCTTGTCGGTCTCGACGCTGCCGAACTTGGCCTTGTTGGCCAGCTCGAGCTGAATCGTCTGCTCCTTGTCCTGAATCAGGACCTTCTTGACGTTGTCCGGCTTGTTGAGCTCTGCGAGCGCGACCGAGGTATCGACGTCGCGGTAGGTCCCCGAGCTGCTGTAGGTCGCGAAGAACACCGCGATCGCGGCCGCGACGAGCACGAACCAGAACCACGGGCGCTTATAAAAGGGGAGTCGCTCCATACCGTTGTTGTCGGGTGCGGCGCACCCGAAACCTCCCGATCGATACGTAGGCCGTCAGGTCACTTGACGGTACACCGTAGATGTCACAGTTGCCGCAACAGCGCGCCCCTGTGAACACCCTGAGAGACGACGGGCCTACGCCTCGTAGGCCCGTAACCGTTATCTCTGGTATACCTCGGGCTTCAGAACTCCGACATATGGCATGTCACGGTAGCGCTCCGCATAGTCCAGGCCGTAACCGACCACGAACTCGCTGGGGATGTCGAACCCGACATACTTCACCGGGACCGGCACCTTGATCGCGTCGGGCTTGCGCAGCAGCGCCACCACGTCCACGCTCGCGGCGGACCGCGACTCGAGGTACTTCAGCAGCCAACTCAGGGTCAGCCCGGAGTCGACGATGTCCTCGACCACGATCACGCGCTTGCCGGCGATGTCCCGGTCGAGGTCTTTCAGAATGCGGACCACGCCGCTGGACGTGGTCCCCTGGCCGTACGACGAGACCGCCATGAACTCCAGCTCGGCGGGTGGGCCGTAGCGGCTCAGCGCCCGGGCGAAGTCGGCCATGAACATGATCGCGCCCTTGAGCACGCAGACCAGCAGGACGCTGTCCGCTTGCGCGTAGTCCGCCGCGACCTGTTTGGCCAGCTCATCGGTCTTGGCGCGGATGTCGTCCTCGGAGACGATCACGCGGTCGATGTCGTTGTCATACCACCCGGGCAGATCAGCCATGCCTTACAGACTATCGAGCCCGGATGGCCGCCAAGCAGTGACGCTGCACCCTTTCCCAGCCGGACCCGGCCCCCTTCCCGGCCGGACTTCGACGGCGTTGATCATGCCCGACCGGGATCGATCATGAACCTAGGTACGCGACACGCCGGGCGATCATGGCCGGTAGTTCATGATCGCACGGAAAGGCGCGCGGAAAGGCGAGGGGGGAGGGGACGCCGACGGCAGGTCAGTGCGGGGAGAGCGGGGTGTGGAGGACGGTCGTGCCGGGGACGGTGGACGAGGTCATCGAGGTCGTGACGGATCCCGAGCCGCCCGAGAGCGTGACCGAGTAGGTCAGCGACCCGCCCGACTTCCCGGCCGTCGTCGGCACCGACAGGTCGCCGGTCGGCAGCCCGGTACGCGCAGCCCCGGCGGCCCCCGCCACGTTCTCCGCGCCGACGAGGTACTTCAGGCCGCCGGGCGGGGCCTTCGGCAGCGCCGACGGGTCGTAGGCGTACCGGATGTTGTTCGCTGAAGGCGAAACTCCGGAGACCGGCAGCCACACCTGGAAGCGTCGCGCCGAGGACGTCCCGAAGACCGTCATGTCCCAGTCCACGACGATCCACCGGGCTCCGTCGCGGTCCACCACATCGACTCGTACGCCGTCGGAGGACGAGCCGTCGAGGTCCGTCCAGAACGGAGCGAGCACGTTGTTGGGGCGCTTCGGATCCGGCAGCCCGTTGGGCTCGGGGGTCACGTCCTGGCCGGTCCCGCCGCCGACCACCAGGTAGCCGTCGGAGGTCACCCCGATCCGGGTGTACGCCTGGCCGGCGTACTGGAACTTCGGGGTGTCGTAGTTGATGATCTCCTCGTCACCGATGGGATCGGCGGCCACGTCCGGGCGCTGGTAGTACGCCCCCGAGGCGGCGGCCAGCGACGGCTTGCCCGGCGTGATCCCGGCGAGGGTCACCTTCGAGCGTCCGATCGTGTCCAGCGACGTACGCGACGCCCCGGTGACCTGGCCGACGGCGGCTCCGGAGGGAAAGCGTGACGTCATCGAGACGCGTGCTTCGGCGTACCCCTTGTTCGTCGCGGTGAAGGAGCACGACGAGCCCGCGCACTTCGCGGTGAGCGCGACCGAGCCCTGCTGCGGGACGAACGCGACCGGCAGGTGCAGCGTGGGGACCGAACCGCCGACGGGCTCGAGCCGGACCTCGCCGAAGAGCTGGCGCTTGGGCGCCCACGACGCGATGCCGACGGCGAACCGCCCGACGGCGCCGGGCGCGAGGGTCAGCGTCGGCGGATCGACGGTGATCGCGGACTTGGCCGGAGACGTGCTGGTCAGGCGATAGGTTTGCAGGTGACCGGAGACGTTCTGGACGGTCCGGATCGTCGTGAGGCGACCCGGCATGACCGGCGCGTTGATCGACGGCGTGTTCAGGTGCACCGCGTCGACCGGGTCCGCGGCCAGCTTCGCCATCCGCTCGGCGTTCTCGTCGAAGGTGAGGCCGGGGTTGGTGGCGACGTCGACCGCGATGCGGCCCGCGCCGAAGTCGAACGGGTCGGCCGGCGTCTTCAGGTCCTCCTTGACGACCTTGGTGACGGCCGTGGTCATGAGCGCAGACTTGATCTGACCAGGAGTCCAGCTCGGGTGCGCGGCCCGCAGCAGGATGCCCGCGCCCGCGACGTGCGGCCCGGACATCGACGTGCCCGCGATCGCCTGGAAGTACTGCCCGGCCGGGCCCCCGGTCGGATCCTCGGGCGTCGGCGTGGTGCCGGCCAGGATCTGCACGCCGGGCGCGGTCACGTCCGGCTTCAGCGCGAGCCCGCCGGGTCCGCGCGAGGAGAAGGCCGCCATCACGTCGCCCCGCCCGGTCGTGGCGCGCCCCGAGGTGAAGCTCGCCGTCACGCCCTTGTTCTTCAGGTACGCCAGAAGCTGCGCACCGGCAGCGAGATGCACGGTGGGCAGCCAGTGGTTGTCCGTCTCGGTGTCGGAAAGCGTGGGGTTGTAGAGCAGCATCCCGAGCCCGCCGCCCTGCTTGACGAAGTAGCCCTTCTCGACGCGCGCGTTCTCGCCTCGCTCACAGACGACGATCTTGCCCTGGAAGAGGTTCTTCTTCGGCTTGGTCAGGCAGCGCGCGCCGCCGTCGTACCCCTTGACGTCCTTGGCCTGCACGACCGGGGTCGCGGTGGAGATCCCGGCGGTGATGCTGGAGCCGGTCAGGGTCAAGTCCTTCGCGCCCGGGGCCTTCAGCGTGATCGTCGAGTCGAACTCGCGGCGCTGCGTACTCGCCGCCACCGTGGTGACCCACGGCGAGAGGTGGTTCACCGTCTCGGCGTCCGGGCCCTCGTTGCCCGCCGACGCGGCGACGAACACGCCCGCGGCGTACGCGTCGAGGAAGGCCAGCTCGACCGGGTCGGTCTCGGGGTCGGTCCCGCCGGAGATGGAGAAGTTGATGACGCGTACGCCGTCCTTGACGGCCTGCGCGACGGCGGCGGCGGAGTCGGACGAGAAACAACCCTCGGCCCCGCAGACCTTGTAGACACTGACCCAGGCACCCGGCGCGACGCCGCGCAGCGGACCGCGTTCGACGCCGAACACCTTGGCGCTGCGCAGGACGTCACCGGCCGAAGTCGACGCGGTGTGCGTACCGTGGCCGTCGCTGTCCCGGGCGGACGTGTACTTCTCCTTGCCGTGCGTCTTCAGGTAGGCGTCCAGGAACGGCTGCCCGCCGATGAGCTTGTGGTTGCACCGGAACCTCACGCCGGTCAACGGGTTCGTGCCGAAGTCGCAGACCCGCGCCTTGCCGTCGGCCTTCGCCGGTGGCGCGGACAGGGTGCCGTGATCGGCGAAGGACGGATGCTCCGGCCACGCGCCCGTGTCGAGCACCCCGAAGATCACGCCCTTCCCCGCGTCGGCCGGGCCGCCGAGGGCACGCTGGACGGTGTCGGCCCCGATGAACTGGGTGCTGGCGTCGGTCAGCGGCTGGCGTACCTCGTCGCGCTGCACCGCCACGACACCGGGGATCTTGAGCAGATCGCCGACCCGATTCGCCGGGACGGTCAGCGCCAGTCCCCCGTAGACGGTGCGCAGACGCTGGCCGAGGCGTACGCCGGGCACCCGGACGGCCGCCTTGCCGAAGACGTCCTCCTGCTGCGCCAGGAACCGCTCGTACGCCTGCTCGGCGGGGCCGCCCCACAGCGGCCGCCCGGTGACCGCCGGACTCGTCGCCGCGAACCCCGCGACGCCGCCCCGATAGGTCGCCACGGGATCGTGAGCCAGCTTCACGAGCACGCTCACCTGAGCGGCGTCCGTCCGCCCCAGCAGCGAGCGGTCGGTACGCGCGATCGCACTCGTCTTCGCGGCGGTGTAGCGCGACACCAGACTGACTCGTTGTTCCTGCGTCGCCCCTGTCGCTTGGGGCGCCCCTGGCGCGGTGGTCGCCGCGTTCGCGGGGGCTGGGATGGATACGACAACTAGTGCAAGTGGCAACAAAAGCCGCGAAAACATACGGCAGATCTTGCCGCAGTTCGGCCGCGCGACCCCGCCGACACTTCGACCTGTCGCCTACCCGTCAGCTCCCCCGGCACCTTCGCCCCCTTCAGCGCAGCTCACGTACGCCCTTAGCCGCAGCTCGCGGCTCGCCCTTCGGGCGCGGACTCACGGGCTCCGCCCTTCAGGCGCAGATCACGGTTACGCATGCTTCCGACGGCTCGGGAAGCATGCGTAACCGTGATCCGCAGGTGTCGGCGGGCGGGACGCGGGGGCGGTGCCGGCGGGGCGCAGCGGATGCGGGGTGTCAGAGGGCGGCGAGGGCGTTCGTCATCGCGTCGAGCCGCTCCCGCGCGGTGTCGGTCCCGGTGGGGACGGCGTCGGCGAGGATCGAGAAGGCGAGCAGCCGTCCGTCCTTGGTGACCACGATCCCGGCGATGGCGGCCACGCCGGTGAGCGTTCCGGTCTTCGCGCGGACGAGGCCGGCTCCGGGCTCCGGACTGCCGGCGGTCGTGGTGTTCCGGTCGGACAACGTCCCCGACCAGCCGCCCACGGGGAGCCCGGCGAACAGCGACCGCAGCTGCGGGTGCTGGTCCCCGGCGGCCTGGGCGAGCAGGGCCGTCTGCATGGCGGGCGGCTGCCGGTCCAGCCGGGACAGTCCCGAGCCGTCCTTGATCACGACGCCGGTGGTCGGCACGCCCAACTCGGTCAGGACCTGCTTGATCGCCGTGCCGGCCCCGGCGAAGCTGCCGGGTTGCCCCTTGGCCAGCGCGACCTGCCGGGCCAGCGCCTCGGCCACCACGTTGTCGCTCTCCCCGAGCATGATCTCGACGAGGTTCTCGATCCGGGGTGACTGGACCGAACCGAGCTGCTGCGCCCCCGCGGGCGCGGTCCCCGTCGTCACCGCCGACGCGGGTACGCCGAGCAGCTTCGCGAAGGCGAGCGCGGCGGCCTTGTCCGGCTGGGCCGACCGGGCCTGACCGGCGTGCAGGTCGTCGACGTTCTTCGGGCGCTTCGGGCTCGTCCGCGCGCCGTCGATCGCCAGGGCGGTCGCCCGAGCGCCGTAGGGGCCGACGGCGGCGTCGTCGTCCCAGCCCTCGGCGATGGAGGATCCGGAGTAGAGCGACGTGTCGTAGATGAGCTTCGTCGGCGACTTCCCGCCCAGCGCCGCCTTCACCTGCGCCGCGAGCTGGTCGAGGCGGCCGGCGCCCGGGTAGTAGCCGGTCGCGCCGGCGGTCAGCGTCGGGTCGCCCCCGCCGACCAGCACGACCTCGCCGTCGTTCGCCCCGGCCACCACCGTGGTCGTCATCCGGTAGTCCGGTCCACGGGTCGCGAGGACGGCGGCAGCGGTCGCCATCTTCGTGGTCGACGCCGGGACGGCCGGATGCGAGGAACCGGCGTCGTAGAGGCTCTCCCCGGTCGCCACGTCCACCACCGAGACGCTGACCGACGGACCCAGGTCAGTGTGCGTACGCAGGTCTTCGAGAGCCGCCTTGACCTGCTCGGACGTCGGCGCGGTGCCGGTCGCCGCGGACAGGACTCCGGCCGCGCTCGCCACGGGATCGGGCGTCCAGGTGTTGGCGGGCGTCGTTTGCCCCAGCAGTTCGCGTACGCGGTCGGGCGCGAACGCGACCGCGCC
>JABFYB010000218.1 GCA_013361475.1 Hamadaea sp. | reverse complement strand
GAGGAACGTCGGCCGGCCAGGGCATCGCGACCGCGCCACCCGGCCGGGCCGCCACGTACGCGGCGACGCGGAGCGCGTACTGGACCGCCGAGATCCAGGCGGCGTCTTCGTCCGGCAGTCCGGCGGCCAGGCAGTGCATCAGGGCGGCCGAGACGGAGTCGCCGCAGCCCGTGGTGTCGACCACCGGTCCGGCGTACGTCGGCAGGCCGATGACCGTGTCGGTGGAGTGGATCGCACTGTCCACCATCGCGGACGGGCGCGCTCCCCGGTCCGGCCGGAGCAGCACCGCCCCGGCCGCGCCCAGCGTCACGACGACCGTACGCGCCCCGAGCGACCGCAGCCGGAGCGCCGTGGAGATGGGCGACAGCTCCGGATAGAGCAGCCGGGCGTCGGCGTCGGACAGTTTCAGAAGGTCGGCCGAGGCCGCGAACTCCTCCACGATGTCGCGTACGCGGTCGGCGCCGAACGGCTCGAGCAGGAACGGCCGCAGGTTGGGGTCGAAGACCCGCTGCGGACCCGGGATCGCCCACGCGGCGCGGGCCACCTCGACGAACGGGCTCAGCAGCGCGATCGATCCACAGTAGAGCACCGACGCCGCCGCGACGGCCGCTCGATCCAGCTCCGGGATCGGCAGTGAGCCGTAGAACGAGAACGACGGCTCCACGCCTTGAAAGCTGGCCACGGCCAGCGGCGTCGGGCCCGGCACCGCGGCGACGGCCACCGGCGACACCCCGGACCCGACGAGCAGGTCGAGGATGGAGACGGCGAAGGGATCGGTGCCCACCCCCGTGACGAGCTGGGTGGGCGTACCGAGGCGGGCGAGGCCGACGGCGACGTTGAGGGGCGCGCCGCCGACCGCCGGACGGAAACTCCCGTCCGGCTGTTCGAGCAGATCTACGAGTGCTTCACCGAGGACGACAGCCGAGGGGGGCATGACGGCTCAGGAGACCATGGACCCGACGACCGGCTTGGTGAGCAGTGCCGACTGGTTCCGCGCGATCCCCGGATCCAGCGTGCGTGCCACGAAGATGGCGTGCCAGATGCAGAAGACCAGCACGGTCCAGATCTTGCGCGAGTGGTCGGCCGTGCCCGCCTTGTGCTCCTGGAGCAGCTTGTCGGCGTACGCCAGGTCGAGCAGCTCGCCCGCGCCGGAGGTGGCCATGACGTGCCGCGCCCACTCGTACATCTCGCCGGCCAGCCACACCCGGGTGGGCACCGGGAAGCCCAGCTTCTTCCGGCTGACGATGGCCGGTGGCACCACCTGCTGCAGGGCCTGGCGCATCGCGAACTTGGTCTGCTCCGAGCGCGGCGGCAGCTTCAGGTCGACCGGGATGGTGGAGGCCACGTTGAAGACCTCCTTGTCCAGGAAGGGCACCCGCAGTTCCAGCGAGTGCGCCATGGACATGCGGTCGGCCTTGACGAGGATGTCGCCCCGCAGCCAGGTGTAGAGGTCGACGTACTGCATCGTGGTCACGTCGTCGAGGTCGGGGACCTCGGCGTAGATCGGCGCGGTGACGTCGGTGTAGCGGACCGACGGGTCGTAGCGCCGCAGCAGCTTCTGCTTCTCGGCCTCGGTGAACATCCGGGCGTTGCCGTAGTAGCGGGCCTCGATCGGGGTGGTGCCGCGTTCGAGGAAGCTCTTGCCCTTGACGCCCTGCGGGATGACCTTCGAGACGGCCCGGAGACCCTTCTGCACCGGGTCGGGCAGGTCGTTGACCATCGCGAGGGACAGCGGCTCACGGTAGATCGTGTAGCCGCCGAAGAACTCGTCGGCGCCTTCGCCGGACAGCACCACCGTGACGTGCTCGGCGGCCTTCTTCGCGACGAAGTAGAGCGGCACGAGGGCGGGGTCGGCGACCGGGTCGTCCAGGTGCCACACGATCTTGGGCAGCGCCGCCATCATCTCGGCCGGCCCGATCTTGGTCGGGATCGTGGTGACGTCGAGGTGGCGGGCCGAGTCCTGGGCGACGTCGATCTCGGAGTAGCCGTCGACGTCGTAGCCGACCGTGAAGGTCAGGATGTTGGGGTTGAACTCGCGGGCCAGGGCCACCACCGCGGTGGAGTCGATGCCGCTGGACAGGAACGCGCCGACCGGCACGTCCGAGCGCATGTGCATGCGTACGCTCTCGCGCAGCGTCTCGCGGATCCGCGCGTACAGCGCCTCGGGGTTGTCGGTGGGGGTCGGCCGGAACGTCGGCTGGTAGTAGCGCCGAGTACGCACGCCCTCGGCGGCCGACCACGACAGGCACTCCCCCGAGCCGATCCGCGCGATGCCCTTGTGCAGGGTGCGGGGCTCCGGAACGTATTGCAGGGTCAGGTAGTGCGACAGATTGGCGGTGTCGACCCCGTTGTCGCCGGCCTCAGCCGACGGGGCGAACGGCAGCAACGCCTTCTTCTCGCTCGCCAGGTAGAGCCCGTCCGGCGTGGTGAGGTAGTGCATCGGCTTGATGCCGAAGGGGTCGCGAGCGCCGAACGCGCGCTGCTCCTGCCGGTCCCAGATGACGAAGGCGAACATGCCCCGCAGCCGGTCGAGGACCGCCTCGCCCCAGTAGTGGAAGCCCGCGACGACCGCCTCGCCGTCGCCGTTGGTCGCGAACTCGGCGCCGAACTCCCTGGCCAGCTCGTCGCGCAGCTCCAGGTAGTTGTAGATCTCGCCGTTGAAGGTCAGGACATAACGGCCGTTGAGGTAGTGGATGGGCTCGTGGGACAAGGCCACGTCGATGATCGACAGCCGCTTGTGGGCGAAGATCGCGTCCGCGCCGACCAGCTCCAGGCCGGTCTCGTCGGGCCCGCGGTGGTGCAGGCACTCGAGCGCCCCGGCCAGGGACTGCTCGTGCCGGTACGCGTCGCCGGTGGCGCTGAAGAAGGCAAGGATCCCGCACATGGGCACCATCTTGTCACGCGGATGATCGCGCGCGGGCCAACCCCCGGCGGGCAGACATCCGGTCGGCGATTATGCGCCGTTCAAGATCCGGGTAGGGTCGAGGCCAGGTGAACACCACAGGGAGGTACATCACCATGACCGAGGCCGACCAGGCCACCCCGGAAGCCGCCGACACCGAGGCCGGCAACGGGAAGACCAAGACCCAGCAGACCCACGACCCGGCGTACCCGGAGAAGTTCCTCGAGTTCATGCGGACCGGATGGCGGGACGCGGAGCTGGCGGTGACCGGGACCGACGGGGCGCCCAACTACGCCGCGCGCCGCGCGCGGCTGGCCGCCGCCTTCCCCGGCGAGACGCTCGTGATCCCGAGCGGCCACGAGAAGGTGCGCGCCAACGACACCGGGTACAACTACCGGCCCGGCAGCGACTTCTTCTACCTCACGGGCGAGTTCGACCCGGAGAGCGTGCTGATCGTCCGCCCCGACGGCGAGGCCACGCTGTTCGTCCGGCCGCGCTCGCCGCGCGACACCGACGAGTTCTTCAAGGACCGCATGTACGGCGAGCTGTGGATCGGCCGCCGGCACACGCTGAGCGAGAAGGCGGCCGAACTCGGGGTCAAGACGGCCAACCTGGCCGATCTGCCCGAGGTGCTGGCCGGGCTGACCGCGAAGGGCACCCGGGTCCTGCGTGGGTTCGACCCGGGCGTGGACGCGGCCGTGCTGCCGTGGAACGCGGGCGACCTCAACCGCGACCAGGAGCTGGCTTGGACGATCTCCGAGCACAAGCTGGTCAAGGACGCCTGGGAGCTCGCCCAGCTGCAGGACGCCATCGACGCCACCGTCCGGGGCTTCGAGGACGTCGCCCGCATCCTGCCGGCCGACCGGGCCGTGTCCGAGCGCCTCATCGAGGGCGTCTTCGGGCTGCGGGCCCGCCACGACGGCAACGACGTCGGCTACTCGTCGATCGTCGGCAACGGCGCCCACGCCACGATCCTGCACTGGATCCGCAACGACGGGCGTACGCAGCCCGGCGATCTGCTGCTCATGGACATGGGTGTCGAGAACCGCAACCTCTATACCGCCGACGTGACCCGCACGGTGCCCGTCAACGGGCGGTTCACGCCGTTGCAGAAGCAGGTCTACGACATCGTGTACGCCTCGCAGCAGGCCGGCATGGACTTCATCAAGCCGGGCGTCAACTTCGCGGACGTGCACACGACCTGCATGCGAGTGCTCGCCGAGGGTCTGCACGACCTGGGCATCCTGCCCGTGTCGGTGGAGGAGGCGATGGAGAAGGACTCGATGCTCTACCGCCGGTGGACCCTGCACGGCTTCGGCCACATGCTCGGCATCGACGTGCACGACTGCGCCAACGCCCGCGCCGAGCACTACAACAAGGGTGAGCTGAACGAGGGCTACGTCCTGACCGTCGAACCGGGGCTGTACTTCCAGGCCGAGGACGAGCTGGTGCCCGAGGAACTGCGCGGCGTCGGCGTACGCATCGAGGACGACGTGCTCGTCACCGCCGAGGGCTCCGTCAACCTGTCCGCCGGGCTGCCCCGGACCAGCGCCGAGGTCGAGACCTGGCTGGCCGAGCAGCGAGAGGCCGGGCCGCGTCTGCCCAGCTGACGAAGCGCGCAAAGGAGTACGCGTACCTCCCTGCGCGAACTCTTTTCACGAAACGCCCTCCACACCATCAACCAAGTGCCTACGCTCAGAACCGAAGGCACTCAAGGTGTGGGGGGTGTTTCGCGTGTTCATCGGACTGTTCGTGGGTCTGGGCCATCTTTTGCACATCGGCCCGTTGTGGATCCACATCGGCGGATAAACACTTGACCGCCGCCCGCCGCCGTGACGTCGAGGCTCCGGCGGCGGTCGGCTGTCCGGCGTGCTTGTCCCGTGCGACACACGCCACCGGATCAGGGTTCTCGGTCGAATCATCAGCCAAGATTCGACCAAGAACCCTGATCCAGCGCCCAAAGCGGCCGGCGCCCGAGAGCGGCCGGCGCCCGAGAGCGGCCGGCGCCCGAGAGCGGCGTCAGGAGACGAAGACCGTCACTGACCGCGCCGGAACCGTGAAGGACGAGCCGGCGGCGGAGGCCGAGCGGAGCGAGGCGTCCACGGATCCGGCGAGGACCGGGTGCAGCGCGTACGACCCGGTCAGTCCCGGGATCGACTGCGTCACCGATTCCGCCTTGCTGTTGAAGATCACCACATACCGCCCAAAATGGCCATCCAATCCTCGGGCGTCGAGAGACATCACGATCACTCCGGCCTGCGCGGCCGAGGTTCCTGACACCGGGAACGAGACGCGCTCCTGAACGGCGGCCGCCGTCGGCAGGCTGAACACCGGCGAGGACGACCGGATCCGCAGCAGTTCGGCGTACCGGGCCGCGGCCAGGTTGATCACGTCGCAGGACGGCACCAACGCTGGATCGGCCAGCAGCGGCCGGGCGTAGTCCCAGCGCGAGGAGTTGTCCGCCGCCGGCGGCAGGCCCCGGCCGAACCCGTTGCCCGCCGAGCAGTCCCACTCGACCGCGTTGAACCAGTCGCCGGAGTTGTAGGAGTTCTTGTCCAGCGACTTGGACCGCAGCCGATCGGAGCCGAAGGTCACGAACCCGGTCCCTTGGGAGAACGCCACCGTCGACAGGGCGAGGATCTGCATCCGGGCGCGATCCACCGCCGAGGTGGACCGCGGCAGCTTGTACGCGAGCGCGTCGTACAGGATCTCGTTGTCGTGGGCGTCCACGTAGGTGACCGCCTCCGACGGCGAGGCCGTGTAGCCCGCCGGGGTTCCGTTGTAGGAGACCTGGTCGCCGCGCACGAGCGTGCCCGACGAGTCGCGGAACGTGTAGGAGGACAGGTTCCCGGCCAGCCCCAGCTGGATCAGATCCTGCGCGTGCAAGAGCGCGGGCAGGTCGGAAGAGGAGCCGAGGCCCGAGGCGAAGCCTTGAATGCCGGGGTTCGCGTCGAACGGCCCGCCACCGCGTACGGCGTCGCGCAGCCGGTCGGTGAAGGTGCCGATGCCGGTTCCCGCCATGTTCCGCTGGGTCGCCTGGACGAACCGCGCGTTGTTCGCGACCTCGCCGAAGTCCCAGCCCTCGCCGTAGAGCAGGATCGACTTCCCGTCGACCCCGTCGTGCGAAACCGTCAGCGCGTCCAACGCCTGACGCACGGCGAGGATGTTCGCGCGCGGGTGGTGCCCCATGAGGTCGAACCGGAATCCGTCCACCTTGTACTCACGCGCCCAGGTGACGACCGAGTCGACCACGAGCTTGCCCATCATGGCGTGTTCCGGCGCCGTGTTGGCGCAGCAGGTGGAGGTCGCCACCGTGCCGTCGTCGAGCAGCCGCTGGTAGTACCCGGGCACGATCTGGTCCAGGATCGAACCCGGCGCGACCCCCGACGCGGAGGTGTGGTTGTAGACGACGTCGGCCACTACGCGCAGCCCGGCGTTGTTCACGCCCTGCACCATGCGCCGGTATTCCAGCGTCCGGTCGGCGGTCGACACGGCGTATCCGCCCTCGGGGACGGTGTAGTGCAACGGGTCGTAGCCCCAGTTGTAGCCGTCGGTGTCGCGTACCGCCGCCACGCAGGCCTGCTGCTGGTCGGAGTCCGGCGGCAGCGACGCCAGATCGCAAGCCGGGGTCGCCTGTGCCGACCGCTCCTCGGGGGTGGTGGCGAAGTCGAACGTCGGCAGCAGGTGCAGGTGCGTCACGCCCGCCGCCGACAGATCCCGCAAGTGCGACATCCCGGCCGAGGACGAGTCCGCGAAGGCGAGATACGTCCCCCGCGAGGCAGGCGCGACGGTGGTGTCGGTGATGGAGAAGTCCCGCACCGACACCTCCTGGATCTGCGGCCGCCCGGTCACCGCGGGTTTGCGCAGCGAGTCCCAGCCGGCCGGCTTCTGCTCGCTGAGCGACACGATCTGGCTCGCGGTCGAGTTGACGGCCAGCGCCAGCGAGTAGGGATCGGTGACGCTCGCGGTGACGAAGGCATGCGACGCGGGTTGCCACGCGTCCACCCGGAACCGGTAGAACTTCCCCTTCCAGGCCAGCGGCCCGGTCGCCCGCCAAACACCGGTCGCGTCGTCCCGCTTCATCGGCACCAGCGTCGGCGTACCGGTCGGCGTCGGCATCAGCTCGAGCTGGACGCTGCGGGCGGTCGGCGCCCAGACCGAGATCCGTGTCTGGTCGCGCGTCACGACCGGCCCCAGCTTCACGCCGGTCGCGGCGGCGTACACGTCGTCGAGGACGCCCGGCGCCTGCACGCCGGTCGCCGACAACAGGTTGCCCTCGTGGTCGCTCTCGGTCACGACCAGCTGCGCGGTCAGCGCGGCCTTGATCTTCTTCAGGTCCGCG
>JABFYB010000052.1 GCA_013361475.1 Hamadaea sp. | reverse complement strand
TCAGGGCAGCTCGGGGACGATCCGCGTCTTCTCGTACTCGGCGATCTGGGCGATGCGGCGGGCGTGCCGGGGGTTCTGCGAGAACGGCGTCGCGAGGAAGGTCTCCGCGATGCTGGTCGCCTCGTCCAGCGTGTGCTGGCGGGCGCCGATGCCGACGACGTTGGCGTCGTTGTGCTCGCGGCTGAGGCGGGCCGTCTCGACGTTCCAGGCCAGCGCGGCGCGTACGCCCTCGACCTTGTTCGCGGCGATCTGCTCGCCGTTGCCCGACCCGCCGATGACGACGCCGAGGCTGCCGGGGTCGGCCACGACGGCGGCGCCGGTCGCCAGGCAGAAGGCCGGGTAGTCGTCGTCCGGGTCGAACGTGCTCGGACCGACGTCGACGATTTCGTAACCGAGGCTGGCCAGGTGGCTGACGAGGTGCACCTTCAGCTCGTAGCCGGCGTGGTCGGATCCCAGGTAGACGCGCATGGCGCTGAGTCTTCCAGCCCGTCGCCCGCGGAGGTTGTCGGGGTGGCCGGATTTGAACCGACGGCCTTCCGCTCCCAAAGCGGACGCGCTACCAAACTGCGCCACACCCCGAAGCGCCGCTCGCGGCGGCGCACGCGTCAGTCTATGCACAAGCCTGGCGTACGCGCGGCACCGGTTCCGGCCCAGCGATGGCGGTGTCGCCCTGAACTGCGGATCATTTTCGCAAATCGCCAACGAGTCCTCGGCCGGGGCGTGACCATGGGTAGGTGACCAGTGACTCCTCGTGGCTGAGCGACGTCGCCCGGGCATTCCAGGGCGACTGGTACGGCCCGCTCCTGGTCGCTCTGGCCTGCCTCGTCGCCGTGGTCATCCTGGTACGCACGACCGCCCCGGCGGTACGCCAGGCGACCATGACCCTGCACCGGCGGCGGCCCGCCGTCAGCCCGTATCCGGGCCGGCACGTCGCGCCGCCGGGCTGGAAGCCGGTGACCGGCCTGGTTCAGAGCGGACAGAGCGAAACCGGCTGACCACTTCCGGCGTACGCACCCGTCAGTAATGTCGTATAGGCGACCGTCGACCCGTTCGGGGCGCGGACTCCGTCTCGGCAGGCGTTTGATGACTGTTCGACGGCGTCGCCTCGTGTGCGCCGTCACAATCCCCGGTGGGGCTCGGTCCGTAGCAGCCGGACGGGGCTCCACCGGGCTTTTGTCCGGTTTGGCGAGCTGGCTGACAGCGTCAGGACGACTACGCGGTGTGACATCTGCCGGGAACGACCGGCCCGATGCGGGCACTCGCCTATGTATTCGCCTACACTCGACCGGGCTTCAAGTAGCCCTTGCCAAATTGCCTGCACGATTCAAGGAGTACGTCTGTGAAGAGCACCGTCGAGACTCTGAGCCCGACTCGGGTGCGGCTCGCCATCGAGGTGCCGTTCGCCGAGCTCGAGCCGAGCCTCATGAAGGCGTACCGGGAGATCGGCGCGCAGGTCACCATCCCCGGCTTCCGCAAGGGCAAGGTGCCGGCCCAGGTCATCGACCAGCGGGTCGGGCGCGGCGCGGTGCTGCAGGAGGCGGTCGAGGAGGCCATCCCGCAGCAGATCGTCGCCGCCGTCAAGGAGCACGACGTCAAGCTGCTCGGCCGCCCGGAGGTCGACATCCAGGAGTTCGCCGACGGTCAGCCGCTGAAGTTCACCGCCGAGGTGGACGTCCGGCCCGAGGTCGAGCTGCCCGAGCTTTCCGCGATCTCCGTCGAGGTGGACCCGATCCAGATCGACGACACCGAGATCGACACCCAGGTCGACGCCCTCCGCCAGCGGTTCGCCACGCTGAAGACGGTCGAGCGCGCCGCCGCCGACGGCGACTTCGTCCAGATCGACCTCCTGGCGACGGTCGACGGCGCCGAGGTCGAGGGCGGCCAGGCGAGCAACGTCTCCCACGAGGTCGGCTCCGGCCAGCTGCTCCCGGGCCTGGACGAGGTCCTGGTGGGCCTGTCCGCCGGCGACGAGCAGACCTTCGTCACCCAGCTGGTGGGCGGCGAGCACACGGGCAAGGACGCCGACGTGAAGGTCACCGTCCGGACCGTCAAGGAGAAGGAACTCCCCGAGCTGGACGACGAGTTCGCCGGCCTGGCCAGCGAGTTCGACACCCTCGACGAGCTGCGCGACAACCTGCGCGAGCGGCTGACCCGGGTCAAGAAGGTCGAGCAGCTCTACGCGGCTCGCGACAAGGCGCTCACCGAGATCGTCAAGCTCAGCGGCGTCCCGGCCCCCGAGGGTGTGGTACGCGACGAGGTCGCCCAGCGCAAGCAGTCGATGGCGCAGGAGCTGGAGCGGGTCGGCGCCTCCCTCGCGGAGTACCTCGAGGCCGAGGAGAAGACCGAGGAGCAGATCGACGCCGAGCTGGCCGAGGCGGCCACCGAGGGCGTCAAGATCCAGCTCGTCCTCGACGCCCTGGCCGACGCCAACGACATCCAGGTCAGCGACGACGAGTTCGGCCACGAGATCGTGCACCGCGCGCAGCGCGTCGGCATGGCCCCCCAGGCCTACTACGACCAGCTGGTCCAGGCCGGTCTGGCCGCCTCCGTCTTCGGCGACGTGCGCCGGGGCAAGGCGCTCGCCCAGATCATGGAGGGCGTGATCATGAAGGACACCGACGGGAACGTGCTGACCCTGGACGACCTCCGGGGCGCGGCGGACGACCACGAGGGTCACGACCACGACTGACCGCGTACGCGGGACGAGGGCGGCAGGGACGGCGAGTCTCGGCCGCCCTCGCTGCGTTGATCCAGACGCCTGCGCCCACAGCGAACACCAGGGAATCTGGGAAGGGTTCGTCGTAGCGAGGGGTTAGGGTCGGCGTACGACACTTGAACATCAGAAGGGTTGGCATGAGCGAGCTTCACCTCCCACCGCAAATGCGGGGATCCGAGCCGAGCGGCCTCGGTCTCGACGACTCGATCTACAACCGTCTGCTCAAGGAACGCATCATCTTCCTGGGCAGCGAGGTCAACACGCAGGTGGCGAACCGGATCTGCGCTCAGCTTCTGCTGCTGTCGGCCGAGGACCCCGAGCGCGACATCACCATCTTCATCAACTCGCCCGGCGGCTCGGTCTACGACGGCATGGCGATCTATGACGCCATGCAGTACGTGCCGAACGACGTCTCGACGGTCGCCCTGGGCATGGCCGCGAGCATGGGCCAGATGCTGCTGTGCGCCGGAACCCGTGGCAAGCGCTACGCGCTCAAGCACGCGCGCATCATGATGCACCAGGCCTCGGGCGGGATCGGCGGCACCGCAGCCGACATCGCCATTCAGGCCGAGCAGATGATCTACACGAAGCGGCTGCTGATCGAGCTGATCTCGCAGCACACCGGGCAGTCGATCGAGCAGATCGAGCTCGACTCCGACCGGGACCGCTGGTTCACGGCCGAAGAGGCGCAGGGCTACGGTTTCATCGATCACGTCGTCGAGGGCGTGTCCCCGGTGCCGGTGGGGAACTGAAGGAGATAAGAACAAATGTCTGACTTCGCTCCGGTGACCAACCGGTACGTGCTGCCGCAGTTCGTCGAGAAGACGGCGCTCGGCGAGCGGGCGATGGACCCGTACTCGAAGCTCTTCGACGAGCGCGTCATCTTCCTGGGCGTCCAGGTCGACGACGCCTCCGCCAACGACATCATGGCGCAGCTGCTCGTGCTCGAGGCCCGGGACCCGGACCGGGACATCACCATGTACATCAACTCGCCCGGCGGGTCGTTCACGGCGATGACCGCCATCTACGACACCATGCAGTACATCCGCCCGGACATCATGACCGTCTGCCTCGGGCAGGCGGCCAGCGCCGCGGCCGTCCTGCTGGCGGCGGGCACCCCGGGCAAGCGCCTGGCCCTCACCAACTCCCGGATCATCATCCACCAGCCCGCCACCGAAGGTGGCTACGGGCAGGGCTCGGACATCGAGATCCAGGCGCGTGAGATCATGCGGATGCGCAACAACCTGGAAGAGCTGCTGGCCCGTCACTCCGGCCAGGATCTCGACAAGGTCAAGAAGGACATCGACCGCGACAAGATTCTGACGGCGGAAGAGGCGAAGGACTACGGTCTCGTGGACACGGTTCTCGCCAGCCGCAAGAAGACGCCGCTCGCGGCCGTTCGGTAAAATTCCGACACAGCTCCACGCGAGTCAGGGAGCGCCCGCGGCGACACGCGAGGGCGCTCCCTGACTCGGTGAAACAAGCCGACAAAGGGTAACGTCAAGTCGGCAAAGACACGCTTCGCGTCACTGGTTTCGGCCGGACGGGCGGCGACAGCAGGGCCAACGGGCGAGGGAGAGTCGTAGGTGGCACGAATCGGCGACGGTGGCGACCTGCTGAAGTGCTCATTCTGCGGCAAGTCGCAGCGTCAGGTGAAGAAGCTCATCGCAGGACCCGGTGTCTACATCTGCGACGAATGCATCGACCTGTGCAACGAGATCATCGAGGAGGAGCTGGCCGGCGAGGACCAGATCCGCTTCGAGGAGCTGCCCAAGCCGGTCGAGATCTGCCAGTTCCTCGACCAGTACGTGATCGGGCAGGAGCAGGCCAAGAAGGCGCTGGCGGTGGCGGTCTACAACCACTACAAGCGCATCCAGGCCGACACAGGCGGGCACGGGCACCGCGACGGCGAGGCCGTCGAGCTGCAGAAGTCGAACATCATGATGATCGGCCCCACCGGGTGCGGGAAGACCCACCTGGCGCAGACGCTGGCCCGCATGCTGAACGTGCCGTTCGCGATTGCCGACGCCACCGCGCTGACCGAGGCGGGCTACGTCGGCGAGGACGTCGAGAACATCCTCCTCAAGCTGATCCAGGCGGCCGACTGGGACATCAAGCGGGCCGAGACCGGCATCGTCTACATCGACGAGATCGACAAGATCTCCCGCAAGTCCGACAGCCCGTCGATCACCCGGGACGTCTCCGGCGAGGGCGTGCAGCAGGCGCTGCTGAAGATCCTCGAGGGCACCGTCGCCAACGTTCCGCCGCAGGGCGGCCGCAAGCACCCGAACCAGGAGTTCGTGTCGATCGACACCACGAACATCCTGTTCATCTGCGGCGGCGCGTTCGCCGGCCTGGAGGAGATCATCGAGGGCCGGACCGGCAGCGGCGGCCTCGGCTTCGGCTCGCACCTGCGGGCGGTCTCCGAGCGGAAGACCGACGACATCCTGGCCCAGGTCATGCCGGAGGATCTGCTGAAGTTCGGCATGATCCCCGAGTTCATCGGCCGGCTGCCGGTGCTGACCAACGTCCGCAGTCTCGACCGCACCGCGCTGGTCCGGATCCTCTCCGAGCCGCGTAACGCGCTGGTCAAGCAGTACCAGCGGCTCTTCGAGCTGGACAACGTCGCCCTGGAGTTCGAGCCGGCCGCGCTGGAGGCCATCGCCGATCAGGCGATGCTGCGCGGCACCGGCGCTCGGGGTCTGCGCGCGATCCTCGAAGAGGTTCTGCTGTCGGTCATGTACGAGGTGCCGAGCGACCCCAACGCCGAGAAGGTCCAGATCACCCGGGCCACGGTGCTGGAGAAGGTCTATCCGACCATCGTTCCGCGCGACTTCGTCGGCCGCCGCGCCCGGCACCGGGGCGAGGAACGCTCGGCCTGATCCGCCGCTTTCTTCGTCTCAGAGTGCAGGAGAGCGCTCCCATCCGGGGGTCCTGGCCGGTGTAGGTTCGACCGCATGTCTCCGCGCTGGTCGGTAGCGACCATCTTCGCCGTCCACGGCTCCATCAGTGGCAGTCTCGCCGCCCGGATGCCGTGGATCGCCGATCATGTAGGTCTGGCCGGCGGCGGCGTCGGAAAGCTCGGGTACGCCCTGGTCATGCCGTCCATCGGCGCGATACTGACGATGCCGTTCGCCGGTCGCGTGGTGCATCGGCTCGGTGGCCGCCGTGCGACTCTTCTGTTGCTCACCGGCTGGGCGCTCGCGCTGACCCTGATCTCGTTCATGCCGACGCTGCCGACGCTCGCGGTGGCCATGTTCGTCGCGGGCGCGTTCGCCGGCACCGCCGACATGGCGATGAACGCCGAGGGCATCGCCGTCGAGCGTCAGCTGGGCCGGTCGATCATGTCGAGTTTGCACGGTGGCTGGAGCATCGGCGGATTCCTGGCCGGTGGCGTCGGCTGGTTGCTGGCCCACAACGACGTCTCCGGCCGCGTGAACTTCATCGGCGCCACGGTCGTCGCGATCGTCGTCGCGGTGTGGGCGTGCTCGTACCTGCCGGCGCAGACCGCGGCGGAGGAGGAAGAGGACGACGGCGCGCCCAAGTTCGCGCTGCCGAAGGGGCCGATCCTGATCATCGGGCTGGTCGGCTTCGCGGCCATCTTCGCCGAGGCGGCGTCGGCCGACTGGAGCGCGGTCTACCTCGTGAACCGGCTCGGCGCCGGAGACGCGACCGGTGCCGTGGCGTACGCCGCCTTCGCGGGTGCGATGACGCTCGGACGGCTCACCGGTGACGCCGTCGTACGCCGCTGGGGCCCCGTGCCGACCGTACGCGTCGCGGGCGCGCTCGGTGTCGCCGGTGGAGTGCTCATCGTGATCGCCGGAGCCGCCGGGGACTCGTTGGCGGCGAAGATCGCCGCGATCGGGGGCTTCGCGTTGGTGGGCATCGGGATCGCGGTCGTGGTGCCGCTGGCCTTCGCGGCCGCCGGGCACTCCGCGGACAGCCCGGCCAGCCGGGCGCACGCCATCGCCGGTGTCGCGACCGTGTCGTACGGGGCGGGGTTGGCGGCTCCCGGCATCGTGGGCGGCATCGCGAACGTGACCTCGCTGACGGTGTCCTTCGCCGTCGTCACCGTGCTCGTCCTCGTCATGACGCTGGCTGCGCCCGTGCTCCGGTCAGCCGATCTTGTCCACGCTCGCGAGGACGAGCCGCAGTCCGTCCCGGCCTGAGACCCCGTATCGATCACCCGCTTGCGGAGTTGATCAGGGCGCCCGGCACACGACACGCCGGTCGATCACGACCGAAAGTTCATGATCAACCGGAAAGGGCAGGGGCGGCCGGGAAGGCCGGGAAGGGTCAGGGGCGTTGGCGGATGAGGCGCCGGTCGTGTTCCCGCGGCGGCATCGTCACGAGCATCATGAACCGCGCCGGCACGTCCGTCGGGTTCTCGTAGGTGTGCGTACGGTCTGCGATCAGGTCGATCGTCTGTCCGGCGTAGACGGTGTGCTCCTCGCCGCCGACGGTGACGACCAGGGTTCCGGTGAGCACCGAGATGACTTCCCGCGTACCGGGCCGATGGTCGTCCGGGGAGTGCGCCTCG
>JABFYB010000405.1 GCA_013361475.1 Hamadaea sp. | reverse complement strand
GGCGCAACGGCGCGCGGCGCGGCGCAACGGCGCGCGGCGCGGCGGGACCCGGCGGCGGAACCCCGCCGATCCCCCGACCCCGGCGCGACTACTGGAACGTCACGTACCTAACCCAGCCCGGGATAGGTACGTGACATTCCGGTAGTCGCGAAGCGATGGCGGCGCGAGGGCTACGGCCCGCGAAGTGAGGACCGCGCGCGGCGCGCGAAGCGAGGATCACGAACCGCCCACGGTCGCGAAGCGATGGCGGCGCGGGCGGCGCGGCCCGCGAAGCGAGGACCACGAAACGCCCGCGGCAGCGAAGCGAGGACCGCGCGAGGCCCCCGAAGCGAGGCCGCTCGAAGCGAGCCCGGAAAGTCAGGCAGCCCCCAGTGACCGCGTGAGGTCACGCGCACTCAACCGGGTGCACTCCGTCGCGAACCGGTCCGGCGGAACCATCAGCACGGGGCACAGTGCCCGGTTCAGGCAGTATTTCGAGGTACCGCCGCGACCGGCCAGCCGGGCCAGTCGTCCGGGCCGTCCCACGCCCACCACCAGCAGGTCGTCGTCGCGGTACGCGTACTCGACGAGTGCGGGGCCGGGCAGCGCTTGGACGGTCACCAGGCGCAGGTCGACGTCGCGGGGCAGCCCGCCCATCGCCGTGTCGAACGCGTGCCGGATCTCCGCTTTGGCGGCCGCGTCCAGTTCGGATTCCCAGATCCGTACCGTGGGGGCGTAATATCCGCCCGCAGTCGGCATCCACGCGCGCACGGCGTGCAGTTCGGCGGCGCGCGTACGCGCTTCGCTGACCGCCCGGCGCAGCGCTCGCAACCCCGACAGGGAGTCGTGCACTCCCAGGATCACCCTCAGCCGCTCGGTCATGGCTCCGTCACCTTCGACATCCTCTGATATCGATGAGACCAAGTCCGGGGGGCGTACGCAAGAGCGCCGCGGAGATTCATGCCCCTCCGCGAAGTTTGTCGACCAAATCGCGGCAGCCGTCGGCGGTTTCGTCGAGGGTCCAGCCTTCCTCGTCGAGCAGTTCGAGGTCGGCCAGCTGCCGGTCGAGTTCGGCTTGGATCGCCGGATGCGCCAGTTCCCAGCTCTCCAGGCGTACGCGCGGCGGTTTGCGGTGTGGCCAGTCCCGGTCGGTGCCGGCCAGCACGGAGGCGTAGTCGAAGCCGCGCCACCCGGACCACATCGCGAACTCGGCGCAGCCGTGCAGGTAGCACTCGGCGGCGTAGAAGGCCGCCATCGCCGCGTGGTCGGCGGCGTCGGCCGGGTCGTCGTGCGGTTTCTGGTATGCCGGGCTCAGGTAGAACGCGCCGACCGCCTCGGCCACCTCGGCGACGGACTGCTTGCCGTCGCGGCGGCCGCACAGGCCGTCCCAGACGACTTCGAGCACCGGGCGCCAGTGGCAGACGATCGCCGCCCGTTCCCGTTCCGGGAGCTGGTGGTGCTCGTGCTGCAGCCGGTCGGCCACGGCGGCGGCGAACGCCGTACGCTGCCGCCCGGCGAGGTTGGCCAGCATCGGCCGGACCGTCGCGCGGACGTCGAGGAAGTGCCGCAGGCCCAGCTCGTCCAGGTCCTCGCGGATCGCATCGTCGTGGATCGGATCCCGCACCACTCGACGGTATGCCCGATTCGCCGGTCGCGCCAAAGGAACGCCGTTGCGAATCGTCTGGAAGATCGCCCAGAATGGGATTCATGAGTGCGAGCACGCCGCGATTTACGTGCCCCCGGTTCTCCGGTGGGCCGACGTTCGCGCGCCGCGTTCGGTAACAGCCTCCCTGTCGATGGCGCGCACGTCCGCGCATCGATGGAGGAACACCATGACCACCTCGTTGGAACGGCTGCTCGCCGTTCGCGACCTCACCGATCCCGCCGCCGGGCCGCACGCCGTGCATCTCGTCGCGGAGCGGCTCGAACAAGCCGTGGCGGCGATCTGGTCCGTCCCGATCCGCCGCGACCCGGGTCCCCGGATCGTGAGCGTCGCCGACAACTACGACCGGTTGCGCTACCGGCCGGACGACGTGACCCGCGACCGCCGGTACAGCCACTACCTCGGCGACGGCCGCATGCTCCGCTCCCACACCACCGCGCGCATACCGGCGCTGCTCCGGGAGACCACCGGCGACGTGCTGCTCAGCGTGCCGGGGATCTGCTATCGCCGCGACGTCATCGATCGGCAGCACGTCGGTCAGCCGCACCAGCACGATCTGTGGCTCGTCCGACCGACCGGACCGCCGCTGACCTCGGACGATCTGACGAAAATGGTTCGCGCGGTCGTCGAGGCGATCCTGCCGGGGCGCGCTTGGCATACGCCGCCGAGTGTCCATCCCTACACGGTGGAGGGCCGCGAGATCTACGTCGGCGACGTCGAGATCGGCGAATGCGGGCTCGCTCATCCCGAGGTGCTCGCGGCCGCCGGGCTGCCGGGCGGGTCGGGGCTCGCGATGGGGCTCGGCCTCGATCGGCTCACCATGCTCGCCAAGGGCGTACCGGACATCCGGCTGCTCCGCGATCCCGATCCGCGGGTGGCCGGGCAGATGCTCGATCTGCGCGCGTACCGGGCGGTCTCGAACCATCCGCCCACGCGCCGCGACTTGTCGCTCGCCGTCGGCGACGATCTCGACGCGGAACTCTTGGGCGATCTGGTACGCACAACGCTGGGCCCGGCGTCCGACGCCGTCGAGGAGGTTTCCGTCGTCTCTTCGACGCCCTACGAGGACCTGCCGGTTTCGGCGCGGGATCGGATGGGTCTGCGACCGGGGCAGAAGAACGTCTTGCTACGTCTGGTCCTGCGGCACCCGTCCCGCACCCTCACCGCTGCCGACGCGAACGTCCTGCGGGACCGCGTCTACGCCGCGCTCCATGCCGGGTCCGCCTACGAATGGGCGAGCGCTGCTCACGGCGTACAAGAGGAGAACTGAGGCGATGACCAGCGCGGGCCAGACGCCGGCGACGGCGACCAGGCCCGAACCGGCCGGGATGGCCACGGCCAGCGGCGCGAAGGTGAGCGTCGTGGCCGTGGCCGAGACGCGGCCGAGCAGCTCGTTGGGGGTGTTTCGCTGAACCGCGGTCATCGCGGCGACGACTGTCCACGGCAGACCGACGCCGGCGATGACTGCGCCCGCGACCACCCCGGGCAGCCAAGGCAGGCCGCGCAGCACGAGCCCGACGGCGAACAGCAGACCACCGAGCACGCCGAACCGGATCTCGGACAGCCGGTCCAGGGCGCGGCCCGCGAGCAGTCCCCCGACGATGGCGCCCGCTCCCTGCAGCGATGCCAGGACGCCGACGAAGCTCGCGGGCCGGCCCAGCTGGACCGTGACCACCTCCAGCTGGGCGGCGGTCACGAACCCGGACATCGCCACCGCGGTCGCCGCGATGACGACGGTTCGGCGGACGGGACCGGCCAGCCGGGCCAGGCGCACCCGCGTCTTGGGCCGGCGGGGCGGCTCGTCCGCCTTGATCAGCGCATAGAGGACGGCGGAGAGCACCAGGGTGGCCGCGCAGGTCACGGCGACCGCGCCGCCGCCCTGCCAGGCGAACAGGCCTGCCCCGGCCAGCGGCGCGATGATCTTCATGCTCTCTTGAGCGCTCATCCGCCAGCCGTTCAAGCGGCCCAGCGTCGCTGGCGGCACGGCGCTGGGCAGCAGGGCCGACTCGGCCGCGTCGTTGAGCACGTAGTTCACCCCGTACGCCAGCATCACCGCGTAGAGCAGCCAGAGATCGCCGCGCTCCTGGACGAGCAGCAGGCTGAACAGCCCGGCCGCCAGCACCAGACTGGTGGCGACGAGCAGCCGCCGCCGTGGCAGTCTGTCCACAAGCGAGCCCAGGAGCGGACCGAACAGCGTCGGCAGGTAGACGCAGAGTCCGGCGAGCGCGGCCAGCTCGCTCGACCCGCTCAACGCGAGGACCCACACGGTGGCCGTCAACGACATCGCCGAGCCACCGAAGCCGGAGGCGATCGAGACGCCCAGGAACAAAGGCACGTTCCAGTTCCCGCGCCCATTCTTGAGTTGCATGCGCTCAAGCTAGCGGGAGATGCCCTGGCGGCCAAGGTCAACTTTCCGTTGACTGCGGTACGCTGCCGCTATGACTCGCGCGTACGACGCCGTGATCGCGGTCGTCGCCCAGGGCGACGCGTCCGATGCCGACCGCCTGGCCGCCCTGGCGCGGATCGCGTCGGCCCGCAAGGACCTCGACTCCTTGGAACGCGGGCTGATCGCAGACCTCCGGGCGAACGGCGTCTCCTGGACCCGGATCGCCGCCACCATCGGCGTCGGCTCCCGGCAGGCGGCCGAACAGCGGTACCTCCGGCTCTGCGGCTCTCTCGATCGTCAACACAACGTTGACACCGCTGCCATCGCGACGCTGCGGGCCTCCGCACTCCGGGCACACACCACGTTGATCGCCTCGCCGCCGGACCATCCGCGCGCCCGGCTCGCGGTCGCCACGCTCGAGCACGCGCTGTCCGCCGCCCCGGGTGCCCTGTACGCCCTCGTCGAGCAGGCGCTCGGGGACCTCCAAGGCGTTCCCTTCGACTCGTCGGCGCTCACGTCAGCGCTTTCCGCGGCTCGCCTCGGCTCTCCTAAATAGGCGTATTCTGGGGATTCTTCGGTTTTTTGGGGGGTGCCCGATGAGTCTTCTCGCCGCACTGGTCGCCAGCGCTTTCCTGCTGGCCGGCCCAGTCGCCGCGCCCTCCGCCGACCCTTCGGGAGACGCGCAGCTGCAACAGGCCATCTCCGACTGGTTCACCAAGGGCGGCGACAAGCGCCTCACCGCGTTGCAGAACGACTTCGAGGCCATCGCGAAAGCCGCGACCGCGACGGATCTCCCAGCGGTGGAGGCCAGCTGCACCACGCTGAAGACCGATGTGGACGCCGCGCAGGCGTACGCCCCGCTGCCCGACGCGCGGGCGCAGAAGGCGTGGGCCGCCTCGCTGGACCTCTACGAGAAGGCCGCCCTCGACTGCGTCGCCGGAGCCGACCAGGCCGACGCCCAGCTGCTGCTCAAGTCGAACGACGAGATGACGCAGGGCAGCCAGGAACTGTCCAAGGCCACCGCGCGGGTCCAGGAGATCCTCCGCTGACGTCCATCCGACTTCCTCACTCCTGCGCGTACGCATCTTCGGCCGATTCGATCGGCTGTTTCAGTGGGCGGCCGGGGCCGATCTCCTCGGGCTGACTGGCCGAACTCCCGCTTTCTACGGTTCTGCCGCCGAGTGCAGAGTTCCACCATGACTTATCCACCTCCGGGCGATCCGTGGAATTCGCTCGGTTCCGACCCTTCCACCCAGCCGCTGCGCCCGGCTCCCCGTAAGAGCAGCAGCGCCCCGGGCCTGATCATCGGCGTGGTCGCCGCGGTGTTCGGCGGCCTCTGCGGCATCAGCCTCATCGTCTCGGCATTGACCGCCGACCGCTCTTCCCCATCCGCCGCCACCACCTCGCCTGCACCGCCGGCTTACCTCGAACCGGCGGAGACACAGAGCCCGGCTCCGGTCCAGACCGCGATCCTCGTCTCCCCGTCGGCCGCCCAGCCGCCGTCGCCCCGGATCACGACCGCGAAGCCGCCGTCGCCCAAACCCTCGCCGAAACCGTCCAAGACCACGAGCAAGCCCAAGCCCGTCTGCGATCCCAACTACGCGGACGGCTGCGTACCCGTGGCGTCTGATGTGGACTGCGCCGGTGGCAGCGGCAACGGTCCGGCGTACTTCTCCGGAACGGCCCGAGTCGTCGGCTCGGACATCTACGACCTCGACCGCGACAACGACGGCATCGCGTGTGAGAAGGACTAGCCCGGCAGGACCTCGTCCAGGACGCTCGCGTCGTCCACTTCGTAGACGCCGGTCACCGCGCTCAGCGGCAAACTCCCGTAGATGTGCGGAAACGCCTCACCCCGGCTGGGCGCCAGCTCCCACTTCACCAGGTCACCCAGGCCCGCCTCGTCGATGGCGAGGACCACCAACGGTGTGCCGGGGCCGAAGACCCGCAACGCCGTCGTCTGCGCCTGTGCACGGGACGAGCAGTGGATGAAGCCGCTCTCGTGGTCGAACGGCGTACCGTCGAACTGCCCGGACGCGGAGAACTCAGCCCACTCGGCCGGCCGTAGAAGCTTGTAGATCGCCATGCCGCCCAGCATCGCAGACCCGCGCGTACGCCCGATCCTGCTATCGTCCCGCTCGCAGACGATCATGGGGGAGGACGCGGTGGAGTCCGGCAGCGACGAGGATCCGTTCGCTCAACTGGCGGAATGGGGCCGTGGCGCGGAGCGCCGCGCTCGTCGGGCGTACCGCTGGAAATCCTTGGGCCGCGCGGCGCGCCGGGGCGTCGTGGCCGCGCGCCGCCCGATGATCCTCGCGCTGGTAGTCGCGGTGCTCGGCGCCTGCGGGGTCATGACCTGGACCAAGCTGATCGCCCCGAACCGCGGACCGCGTCCATACGCGACGGCCGCGGCCCCCGACGGCATCACGGCCACCAGCGGCGTCGGCGACACCCTGTCGAGCCCGTTCGACAGTACGCCGGCAGCGGCGTTCCCAGCCGGTCAAGCGGGGATCGTGAGCCCCGCGCCGAGCGCGACCGGAACGTTCACCGCAGTCGAGGTCCGGACGGCACTCGACCGAGTACGCGCCGCGCTCGTCATCAGCCACCTGGACCAGCGCACGCTGGTCCAGCACGATCCCGCGCCCTTCGTCGCGTTGCTCGCCGCCGACACGCGAAGCTGGTGGACGCGAACCCTCAAGGGAACCCATTACGGCGTGACGGTGATACGCATCGCCGCCGACGCCCACCTCGCCCCCGTCGAACCCCGAGTCAGCGGCCGGACGACCTTCCGCGCCGCGAAGCTGAACGGGCGCAACGCGCTCGAAGTCATCACCAACTACGTCTGGGTGTACGCCTTCGACCTCCCAGCCGACTGGACAGGCAGCCGGACCGCCGTCGTCCACGGCGAAGAACACTGGTTCTTCGTCCGCGCCAAGAACGCCCTGCAGCTGTACCTTCAGGACACCGACGGATACTGGAGCTCGATAGACTGCGACGCGTCCCGGCAAGGCCTCACCGCACCCTGGCGTGGCGAGCCGGCCGAAGTCGCACCGACCTCCAGCCCGTACGAGGAGTCGACAGACGCCTACTACCAGCCGGACCATTCGCTGGAGATCGCAGACACCTGCGACGAAGCCTGACTCACGCCTCACGTCTCAGGCATCACGCCTCACGGCGGTTCGGGCGCGGCCGCGTAGGTTCGGCCGTTGGGGCTGGTCCAGTGGAACTGGCCGGGTTCAGGTTGGGTGAGGCG
>JABFYB010000303.1 GCA_013361475.1 Hamadaea sp. | reverse complement strand
CTCGGCGGCGGCCAGCGCGCCCTCGGTGTCGACGTGCAGGAAGGCGTGGACGCGGTCGTCGACGGCGGCGATGCGGTCGAGGTGCTCGCGGGCGACCTCGACGGCCGACACCTCGCGATTGGCGATGAGGGCGCCCAGCTCAGCAGCGGTCTTCTTGATCACGCCGGTCACTCCTCTTCGCTGAGAATGCGGGGAACCCGGAACCGGTCCTCGTACGCGTCCGGCGCGCCGGCCAGCGCCTCGGCCGGGGTCAGGCACGGCTGCTCGACGTCCTCACGCAGCACGTTGACCAGCGGAACCGAGTGGGACGTGGGCGGGATGTCCGCGGCGGCCACCTCACCGACCCGGGCGACGGCCTGCAGGATCACGTCGAGCTGACCGGCGAAGACGTCCAGTTCCTGCTCGGTGACGGCAAGCCGCGACAGGTGCGCCAGATGCGCTACCTCTTCGCGGGAGATGGCGGCCATGCTCTGCCCCCTTGACTGGTTCGGCGGAGTTCGTCAGGTTTCGCTGGGCTCAGCCTGCCACCGGCGGGCCGCCCCGAGCGAGTCTATTTGCCCGGCTCGGCAAGATCGCCTTCGGGTCCACGCCGCCGCATTCCCCTTGGAGTCGATCACCGGCGTGCGGAGTGGATCAGGATGCCACGGACACGACACACCGGTCGATCATGGCGATAAGTTCATGATCAACGGGACAAGGCGGGTGGGTGGGAGGGAGGGTCAGGCGGATTCGGGGCTGGGGGCGGGGCCGACGATGGCGTGCGGATGAGCGGCGGGCAGCCGCGAGGCGAGTCGCCGAGCGCCCGGCAGCGTCGTACGCGCGATCCAGGCCAGCAGGTCCTCGGCCGGCATCGGGCGGGCGTAGAACCAGCCTTGGGCCACCTCACAGCCCTGCTTGTGCAGCATCCGCCAGGTCGGCTCGTCCTCGACGCCTTCGGCGACCACTCGCAGCCCGAGCGCGCCGGCCAGTTCGATGATCGAGCTGACGATCGCGGCGTCGTCGGGGTCGTCACGCATCCCGAAGACAAACGTGCGGTCGATCTTCACCTCGGCCAGCGGCAGCCGCCGCAGGTGCTGCATCGAGGAGTACCCCGTGCCGAAGTCGTCGAGGGCGATGGCCACCCCGAGCTTGTCCAGCTTGGCGAGGGTGGCGAGGACCCGGTTCGGGTCGGCCATCAGGCCTTCCTCGGTGATCTCCAGCTGGAGCTGGTCGGCGGTGACGCCGTACTCGCGGAGCAGGTCGGTGACGTGCTCGACGATGTCGTCGTTGTGCAGGTCCCGCACGCTCACGTTGACCGCGCAGCGCAGCCGCAGCGCCATCGGCCGCCACCGGGCCAGCTGGGCGACGACCTCGGCCAGCACCCAACGGGTGAGCTGCCGCATCACCGCGCTCGGCTCGGCCGCCTTGATCAGCTCCTCCGGATCGACCGGCCCGTACGCCGGGTGCTGCCAGCGCAGCAGCGCCTCCACGCCGACGACCTCGCCGGAGGAGATCTCGATCTGGGGCTGGTAGAAGACGGTCAGCCCACCGCCGTCGGGAGCCTCCAGCGCCTTGCGGAGGTCGGCGACGAGGCTGAGGCGCCGGGGCGAGTTGTGGTCCGACTCGGCGGCGTACACGGCGATGCCGTCGCCGCGGTGTTTGGCGTCGTACATCGCGACGTCGGCGTGCCGCATCAAGGTGGCGAAGTCGGTGCCGTGCTCGGGGTACAGGGCGATGCCGATGCTGCCCGAGATGTCCAGCGGCAGGCCGTCCAGCGTCACCGGGTCCTGGAGCGCCTCGGTGATCCGGGCGGCGAGGCGTACGGCGTCGTCGGGGCTGGTCAGCCGGCCGGAGACGATGGCGAACTCGTCGCCGCCCAACCGCGCCACGAGGTCGCCCTCGCGGATGTTCTTCGCCAGCCGATCGGCCACCGCGACCAGCAGCCGATCGCCGACGGTATGCCCGAGCGCGTCGTTGACGTGCTTGAACCGGTCGAGGTCCAGCAGCAGCAGGGCGAACCGCGCCTTGGCCGGCGAGCGTGCGTACTCCGCGGCGATCGCGCCGACCTCGCTGATCAGCACCTTGCGGTTGGCCAGCCCGGTGAGCGCGTCGAGCCGGGCCAGCCGGGTCTGCTCGGTGGACAGCACGGCCAGCCGCTGGACGGCGATCAGCGGAATGATCGCCAACGGCACGTAGAGCGCGCTCTGGTCGGCCGCGGCCGCCAGGATCACGCCGAGCAGGAGTAATGCGCCGGTGGTCAGCGCCTCCGGGGCGAACGGCGCGCGCAAGGTCGGCCACAGTGGACCGCCGAAGCGCAGCCAGACGGCCAGCGAGGTGGTCGTGTACTTGCACAGGAACCAGGCCACGGCGGCGAGTACGCACACCAGCACGGTCCACCCAGGGGCGGCGTCGACCGGCAGCAGCGTCGCGCCGACGTGGATCACCGCCGACGCGGCCGACAGCGCGATCGCGTACTGGGCGATGTTGAAGACCGCCCGCCACGGCCTGTGCTTCATCCGCCAGGAGGAGACGACGACCGCCGCCGCCTGCACCAGCAGCGCCGCCACGAGGTTCGAGTCGATGAGGACGGCGAAGCTGAAACAGATGGACGGGAACACCGCCGAACTCATCCGGCGCCCCGGCGGACTCATCGGAAACGCGTCCGCGGCGAGCGCCATCGCCGCCATCAACCAGATCTCGGCCTCCCAGGTGCCGGAACCGGCGAACGGCGTCGCGAGTTCGACAACAAGGACGGCGGTCGCGAGGACGACCACAATCGCCACATACCCGATAAAACGTCGGGAACCCATGACGGGTGCGGTGTTCCGGAGCGATTCGGGAGGAGCTGTGATGGACGGAGTCTCGGCGCCACCGGCGGCCGAGCGTGACGCCGATGCCGTCATGCGTCCCCCACCTTCCCGCATATCTGCAGGTCGGAGCCCTCGTCCGAGCGCCAACACACGAACCTACAGCCTAGGACCTCCGAGGGCGGAGAGCGAGCTTCCCGCCACGCCCGGTTACCGATGTGAGATAGGAAACCACACCGGAGAGCGTGACGGGGAGCGCCGAACGTCCCTGTAAGGGGCGGTTTCAGGCAGCGGTCGAGGCAGCGTGGGCCCGGGCGGCGTCCGGCCCCTCGGCGAGCAGGATCGCCAGACCCGCGTCGTCGAGGATCGGTACGCCCAGACTCTGCGCCTTGTCGAACTTCGAGCCCGGGTTCTCCCCCACCACGACGAAGCTGGTCTTCTTGGAGACGGATCCGGCCACCTTCGCGCCCTGGGCGGTCAGCGCGTCGGACGCGTCGTCGCGGGTGAAGTCGGTCAGCGTCCCGGTGACCACCACGGTCAGCCCGTCCAGCGGCTTGGGGCCGGTGTCGACGCCGATCTCCTGCTCCATGACGACCCCGGCGGCGCGCCACTTCTCGACGATCTCGCGGTGCCAGTCGACGGTGAACCACTCGCGGACGGCTTCGGCGATGATGCCGCCGACCTCCTCCACCGAGGACATCTGCTCGACGCTCGCCTTGCTGATCGCGTCGACCGAGCCGAACGCGTTGGCCAGCGCCTGCGCGGCCGTCGGACCGCAATGCCGGATGGAGAACGACACCAGCACCCGCGACAGTGCGACCGTCTTCGCCTTCTCCAGGTTCTCCAGCAGCTTGGCCGCGTTGGCCGACAGGGTGCCGTCCTTCTTCGTGAAGAACGGCGACTGGGCCAGATCCTCGGCGGTCAGCCCGAACAGGTCGCCCTCGTCGGCGATGACCTTGTCGTTGATGAGCGCGACGCCCGCCTTGTAGCCCAGGCCCTCGATGTCGAAGCCGTCCCGGCCACCCAGGTAGAACAGGCGCTCGCGCAGCTGCGCGACACAGAACCGGGTGTTGGGGCACCGGACGTCGACATCCGACTCCTTCGCCGGTGCCAGCGCGGTCCCGCACTCCGGGCAGTGCGTCGGCATCACGAACTCGCGCTCGGTGCCGTCTCGCAGGTCGACGACCGGTCCCAGCACCTCCGGGATGACATCGCCCGCGCGCCGGATGGTGACCGTGTCGCCGATGAGGACGCCCTTGCGCTTGACCTCCTCCTGGTTGTGCAGGGTCGCGCTGGTGACAGTGACCCCCGCGACGTGGACCGGTTCGAGGACCGCGTAGGGCGTGACCCGGCCGGTGCGGCCGACGTTGACGAGGATGTCGACGAGCTTGGTGTTCGCCTCCTCCGGCGGATACTTGTACGCGATCGCCCACCGCGGCGCCCGGCTCGTGGTCCCCAGGCGGCCCTGGATCGCCACATCGTCCACTTTGATCACGATGCCGTCGATGTCGTGTTCGACGTCGTGCCGGTGCTCGGCGAAGTACGCGATGAACTCCCGCACCTCGTCGAGGGAGTCGACCACCTTCCACCGCAGCGACGTGGGCAGACCCCAGCTCTGCAGCAGCTTGTACGCCTCGGACTGCCGCTGCGGCTCGAAGCCCTCGTGCGCGCCGATGCCGTGCACGATCAGGCGCAACGGCCGGGAGCCCGTGATCGAGGGATCCTTCTGCCGCAGCGAGCCGGAGGCGGCGTTACGCGGGTTGGCGAACGGGCGCTGACCGGCCGCGACCAGGCCGGCGTTGAGATCGGCGAAGCCGGAGGTCGGGAAGAAGATCTCGCCCCGCACCTCGACGAGAGCCGGGACGTTGTCGCCCTGCAAAGTCTTGGGAACGTCCTTCAGCGTACGCACGTTGGCGGTGACGTCCTCGCCGGTCCGCCCGTCGCCCCGGGTCGCCGCCCGGACCAGGCGGCCGTTGCGATACGTCAGGTTGATGGCGAGGCCGTCGATCTTCAGTTCACAGAGGAAGGGCACGGGGCCGCCGGCGTCGCGCACGACACGGTCGGCCCACCCCGTCAGCTCCTCGTCGGAGAAGGCGTTGTCGAGGCTGAGCATCCGGGCGGCGTGCTGCACCGTGGCGAACCCCGCCGCGGCCTGCCCGCCCACGCGCTGGGTCGGCGAGTCGAGCGACCGCAGCTCGGGGAAGTCCTGCTCGAGGCCCTCCAGCTCGCGCAGCAGACCGTCGTATTCCGCGTCGGAGACGGTGGGCGCGTCGAGCTCGTAGTAGCGCTGCTGGTGCGCCTCGATCTCGCTCGTCAGCTGGGCAATCCGTGACCGGGCTGCATCAAAGTCCTTCTCGCTCACACGAGGAATCTAGCGGCTGCCTACGACACTTCGACGTCCGCGTCAGACCTCGGCGAGCCGCCGACCGGCCTCCCGGCACGCGGCCAGGACGTCGCGCGCATAGGCCGGGGTCGCTCCGGCAAGACCACAGGCCGGTGTCACCACGACCTGCTCGGGCAGCTGCGACTCGCTGAACCCGAGCGTGCGCCACGTTGTGCGTACCCGGTCGGCGAGCGTGGCGGACGACGGCGCGCGAGTGCCCCGCGTCGGCGCGACCCCCGCGAAGAACGTCAGCCCGGCGTCGATGAGTTCGCCGACCGGATCGAGGTGCTCGACCTGGTCCAGGTCGAGCGCGACGCCGGCCGCCCCGGCCTCCCGGAACAGCTTCAACGGCGCGTCGGGCGCGCAGCAGTGCAGGACGACCGGCGCGTCCGCGGCCTCGATCACGCGAGTCAACGCCTCGCGGGCGACCGACTCGGCGACCGATCGATAGGTGTGCAAGCCACTGGCCGTGCGCACCCGCCCCGCCAGCACCGCGGGCAGCGACGGCTCGTCCACCTGCAGGATCACCTGGGCGCCCGGCACGCGGCGGCGCACATCGGCCACGTGCAGGCGCAGCCCCTCCGCGAGCGACTCGCTCAGGTCCCGCGCCGCACCGTGGTCGGACAGCACGGCCTGGCCGAGGGCCAGCTCGATGCTCGCGGCCAGCGTCCACGGCCCCGCCGCCTGGACCTTCAGTGGTCCCGCGAAGCCGTCCGCCTGCTCGGTCAGCTGGTCCAGGTCGCGTTCGAGGAGATCATGAGTACGCCGAAGGTCGCGCCCGCCGCGGGCGGCGATCCGCCACCGTCCCGTGTACAGCTCGACCGGCAGCCCGACGAGCAGCCCGGCGCCACGGCCGATCATCTCCGCGCCCGGACCCCGGCCGGGCAGCTCCGGCAGGTACGCCACCGGCAGCTCGCCCAGGCTGTACTTGACCGCCTCGACGAGGTCCGAACCGGGCAGCGACCCGATGCCGGTCGCACTTCCGCGTGGCAGCTCGATCATGCGGCGCTCGCCACGGCCGCGTCGGCGGTGACCGCCGTGGTGTCTGTGCTCGTGGCGGTCGCGCTGCTGTCGGTGGCGCTGCGGTCGGTGGCGTTGGCGCTCGTGATGGTCGCGCTGGCGAGGACTGCGTCCCCGGCGGCGTCGGGCCGGTAGACGACGATCGCCTGACCGGGCGCGATCCCCCGGGCCGGCCGGCGCAGGCTGGCCGTCAGGACGCCGTCGACGATCTCGACCACGGCGTCGATCGGCTCGCCATGTGCCCGGAGCTGCACCTGAGCCTCCGTCTTCGGCTCCAGGGGAGCCAGGATGATCGGGCGCGTGGCGGTGACGAAGGTGACGTCCAGCGCCTCGGCCGGGCCGACCGTGACGGTGTTCGTGACCGGCGTGATGCTCAGGACGTAACGCGGCTTTCCGTCGGGCGCGGGACGGCCGAGGGCCAGCCCCTTGCGCTGGCCAACGGTGAAGGCGTATGCCCCGTCGTGGGAGCCGACGACCTCACCGGTGGCCGAGTCGACGATGTCGCCGGGCGCCTCCCCCAGCCGCTCCTGCAGGAACTTGCGGGTGTCGCCGTCGGCGATGAAGCAGATGTCGTGCGAGTCGGGCTTGCTCGCGACGGCCAGCCCTCGCTCTGCAGCCTCCTGCCGGACGTCGGCCTTGTGGGAGTCGCCCAACGGGAACATCGCATGCGCCAACTGCTCCGGCGTCAGCACGCCGAGCACGTAGGACTGGTCCTTCTCGGCGTCGGCGGCCCGCCGCAGGACCCCGTCGGAGCCCAAACGGGCGTAGTGCCCGGTCACGACGGCGTCGAAGCCCAAGGCCAGCGCCCGGTCCAGGACGGCGGCGAACTTGATCTTCTCGTTGCAGCGTAGGCACGGATTCGGCGTACGCCCCGCCGCGTACTCGCTCAGGAAGTCCTCCACGACGTCGGCGTGGAACTCCTCGGCCATGTCCCAGACGTAGAACGGAATGCCGATCACGTCGGCGGCCCGCCGCGCGTCGTGGGAATCCTCCCGCGAGCAGCAGCCCCGGGCGCCCGTCCGATAACTCTGCGGATTCTTCGACAAGGCCAGATGCACTCCGGTCACGTCGTGCCCGGCCGCCACCGCCCGGGCGGCCGCCACCGCCGAGTCGACACCACC
>JABFYB010000449.1 GCA_013361475.1 Hamadaea sp. | reverse complement strand
GGGCTCATCCCCCAGCGCCTGCCGCACCTCCCCGAGATGAATGAGGGTCAGCGCCTCGTGGAAATGGTTGCCGGACTCCCTGAACCGGACCACCGAACCCTCGTAGCAGTCGGCGGCCTTGTCCAACTCGCCGAGCCCGTGGAACACGAAGCCGAGGCTGTCCAGGGTCGCGGCCTGCCCTACCCGGTCGTTCATCTGTTCCTGGTGCTCCAGCGCCTCGCTGCAGTCCGCCATGGCCTGCGGGTAGTCCCCGGTGAGAGCATGCAGATAGCCCTTGGTGTTCAGCGCTCGCGCCACGGCGTAGCGACTGCCGAACTGCCGGGATACGCGCAGCGCCTCGGTGCTGTGCCGCAGCGCGTCGTCCAATCGACCGTTCTCGGTGCACAGTTCGGTGTAGTGACGCAACGAAAGCGCAAGGCTGTCCAGATCGCCAAGGTGCTCGTACAGGTCCAAGGCACGTTGGAGACACACCTCAGCGCCCCGCTGGTCGCCTAGGCGCATCAGCGCCCGCGCGAGCATCCGACTGGCGAGCGCCTGCGCGGCGAGATCGCCGATGCGTTCGGCGGCCGCGAGCGCGGCCTGCTGCGCGGCCAGTTGATCCTGGAAGCGGCCGCGGGGCGCCAGGTAAGCCGCCAGCGACCACGCGAGCTGGCAGGCGTACCGCTCGAAGCCGCTGTCGGCAGCCTGTCTCGTCACCCGCAACAGCACAGGGTGCTCGGTGTGAAACCACGTCGTGGCCGCCGCCCGGTCGGGAATCGGCACGTGCAGGTTCCCGGGCAACGGCGGCTCCGGCGGGACTGGGGTCCAGGTGGGCTGGAGCAGCATCGCCGCGGGGTGCGCGCTGTGCAGGTAGTGGTCGTACATCCGGCGACTGGCCTCGTGCAGCTCGGCGGTCTGTTCGGAGGCTTGGGCCAACTCTGCCGCGTAGGAGCGGAGCAAGTCGTGCAGGGAGTACCGGCCGGGCAGGTGTTCGGTGAGCAGATGCAAGCGAGTCAGCTCATACAACTGCGGGATGGTCTGCACCAGCGGCTGACCTAGCATCGCGGCGGCCGCCTCGGCCGTCAGGTCGGGCCCGGGATGCAGACCGAGTAACCGGAGCAGATGTGCAGCGGCCGGGCTGAGGGCGCGGTGGGACCAGGAGAAGACCCGCCGGATGCCGCCGTCGGCCAGCACGCCGAGTCGCACCTCGGACGGGCGCAGCTGCGCCGCGACGGCTTCGAGCGGGAACCGCCGCCCGGCGGCTACCCGGGCGGCGACCAAGGACAGACCGAGCGGCAGCCGGCCGGTCAGTTCGATGACTTCGGCGGTGGCGTGCGGCTCCGCGGCGACCCGCTCGGCGCCCAGCCGGCTACGGAGGAGATCGAGCGACTCGGCGGTGGTGAGCACGTCCAACGTCAGCGAGTGGGCTCCCTCGGCGGCGGCCAGACCGCAGAGCTGATCCCGGCTGGTGACCAAGACGGCACTGGCGCCGCTGCCGGGCAGCAACGGTCGTACCTGGTCGGCGTCGCGGGCGTTGTCCAGCACGATCAACGTCTGGCGGGTGGCCAGCAGGCTGCGGTAGAGGCCCGCCCGTGCCTCGACGCTGCTGGGGATGCGGGCGACCGGCACGCCGAGTGCCTCGAGGAACGCGGCGAGTGCGTCGGCCGGCGACAGCGCGTCGCCATCGTCGTATCCATGCAGGTTGACGTATAGCTGGCCGTCGGGGAAACGGTCGGCGGCCTGATGGGCCCAGTGCAGGGCGAGGGTCGTTTTGCCCACCCCTGGCATGCCGCTGATGGTGGCGATGGCGACGCCGACGGGCGGGCCGGCGAGAATCGAGTCGAGCGCTGCGAGTTCGGGACCTCGGCCGACGAAGCCGGGCAGCGCGAGGGGCAATTGCCGGGGGCGCTTTGAACGCTCGGCCACCCGCCCGGCCGCCTGTACGCCCCGCTCACCTAGGTCGTCCGGGACGATGCGATGGTGGAGGATGTCGTCGTGCAGGCGCGTGAGCACCGGCCCGGGATCCATCCCCGTCTCCTCGACGAGCACCTGCCGGGCCTGCCGGAAGGCAGCCAGCGCCCCGGCGACGTCCCCGATGCGGTAGAGGCTGACCATCAGCTGCGCCCAGGACCCCTGCCGCAGCGGGTACCGATCCAGCAGGGTCCGCAGCCGCGGGATCACTGCCGCGGTTTCCCCCAAGGCGATCCGGGCCGCGACGTAGTCCTCCTCGGCGAGCAGGCGCCGTTCGCCCAGACTGGCGACCGGACCGGCGAGCATCGCCGGCAACGGAAGTCCTGCCAGCGGCGAGCCACGCCAGAGGCCGATGGCGGTCACCAGCTCAGCCTTCGCGGTCGCCGGGTCGCCGGAGGCCAGCGCCGCCCGCCCGCGCGCAGTGGCGGCGTCGAACCGGTCCACATCGCGCTCCCCCGGTTCCACCCGCAGCAGATAGCCACCCGGAGCGGTCTGAATGCGCTGGTCGGCGGCGTGCGCCTGGCCGAGCGCCTGCCGGATGCCGCGGACATACGTCCGAAGGTTGGCGATGCCCGATCGCGGCGGCCGACCACCCCAGAGCATCTCGGTCAGCTCGTCGGTGGTGACCACCTCGCCCGGACGCAGCAGCAGCGCGGCCAGCACAAGCTGCTGTTTCGTGGAGCCGAGCGCGACCGGCCGGCCGTCGCGGAATGCCGTCAGCGGTCCGAGAAGCTCGAACTGGACGGACATGGTCACCTCGCGCGTGCGGTGCCTCGGCTGGCGGGGTCCGGCGGCGAACGGCGGCCCGCAGACCGGGGCCACCGTATCACCTGCCGAACCCCGGCCTTCAGACCTCGGCGGAACTGCCGACGCCCGCACGTTCCAAGGTGTAGGTGAGGTCTGGGTACGCCGCAGCGGGTGTCCCCGCCGCCACGCGCCGGACTGTCAGCTTGCGGCTGCGTCCATCGCCCGCCGCAGGCTCAGCGGCCGCATGTCGGTCCATACCTCGTCGATGTGGGCCAGGCACGCTTCCTTGAGGCCGATGAATCCGTCGCCGTGCCACCCGGGCGGCAGCTCCCGGTCGACCGGCCAGATGGAGTACTGCTCCTCGTGGTTGAGAACTACGGCGTACTGCTGGTCGTCATCCATGGTCTTCTCCTGTCGTGCGGGCTCAGCCCTGTGGGGCTGCGTCGGCGGTCTGGGTGGATTCGGGAACGACTGCGGAGCCGGCCGGCGACGTCACCGCTGCCGGTGTGGGTTCGTCGGCGCCCCCGCTCGCGGCTTCGGCACCGCGCAGCGCCGGACTGGCAGCGCCGACGGCAGCGACCACGACCATCAGCACGCCCATCGCGACGAACAGCAGGCCGATGCCGCGGCCCTGGCCGGTGCCGAAGACCGGGCCGAACACGTCGCGCGCCCCGCCGGGCTCGGCCAGCAGCGGACTGAGCCACCGGTCGATCACCAGGCCGCCGACGATGAACGCGATCGGTCCGCTGGCCTGGGCCAGCACCCGGCGTACCGCGAACACCCGGCCTTGGACGGCGGGCGGAACGCTGGCCTGCCAGATGGCGCCGCTGGAGGCGTTGATGATCGGCAGGCAGAAGAAGAAGCCGAACGCGCCGAACGCCACCAGCAGCACCGACGGGCGTACGCCGTACAGGGCGAGGAATAGGCCCGCCACCGCGGTCGCGGCCAGCAGGCCCACGACACGCCGCCGGGTGCCACCCCAGGCGGTCATGAGCAGCCCACCGACGATGATGCCGGCACCGCCCACGGCCGTGACGGTCCCTAGCGCCGCCTCGTCGCCGAACGACAGCACCATCGGCGTGACCGCCACGACTGCGAGGCTGGCCAGGAAGTTCAGCGTCGCGAACAGGACCAGCAGCATCAGCAGTCCGGGTTTCGCCCGCAAGAAGCGCAGTCCGTAGGTGAGATCCTCGCGCAACCTGCCAGTGGGCTCGTCCTCGCCGCTGTCGGCCGCCGTCCGCGGGATGGACAGCAGCAGCAGGGTCACATTGGCCACAACGAATGTCAGCACGTCCACCAGGATCAACGTCCAGATCTGCATATAGAGCAGGAGGACACCGGCGGCGAGCGGAGCGCCGACCTCGGCCACGCCGTAACCGAACTGCATCAGGCCGTTGGCGCGGCCGAGGTGTTTCTCCTCCACCAGCAGCGCGAAGGAGGCCTCGTACGCCGCGCCGTGGAACGACGCCGACACGCCGCCGATGATCAATGCCGGGTACAGCAGCCACAGCCCGGAGCTGGACACGTCAGCCAGCGCGATCGCGGCGACCAGCAACGAGCTGACAGCACAGCCGGTGTTGGCCAAAAGCATCAGCGTGCGCCGGTTGACCCGGTCGGCGACGACGCCCGCGTACGGGGCGATCAGGATGCCGGGCATCATGTCGAAGAACAGGATGAGGCTGAACATGGTGGCCGAGCCGGTGCGCTGGTAGACCCATACGCCGACGGCGAACGCGAACAGCCCGGAGCCGATCATCGACACCGCCTGCCCGCCCCAGAGCGCGGTGAATGCGCGCCAGCCGGTCAACTTGGACAAGACAGTTCCTTCCGAAGGGGTGACGAACGGGTCACCCGCCGGCCGGCGGGCAGACATCGATCAGGTCGAGCAGGAAACGACGGCAGCCGGCGATGAACGCCTCGACCGTCGCGGCATCGTGGCGGCCTGTGCTGTATTCCCATTCCAGGCGCAGCTGGCCGCGGAAGATCGCACCGTTGATCATCAGCAGCCGCATGCGCTCGGACTCGGTGTCGTGGTAGTGGCCGGAGGTGCCGGCCAGCGGCCGTAGCACCTGAAAGCCGCCGGGCGCCGCGCCGAAGAAGTTGAACAGCACATCCGGCACAGGCTGGGCGGCCAGCTCGGCCGAGACGGCCGCGTCGTCGTGGTAGTAGCGCAGCGCGCCGTAACCGAGCCCGCCTCGTGGCACCGCGGCAAGCTGACGGGCGATGGCTCGGACCCGATCGGGCAGGGACGGGCCCCGCTGGACGTCGAGCCACATCGGGTAGCGGTAGGTCAGCCAGCCCACGGTGCGCGACAGATCCATGTCGGCGAACGGCGAGTCACGGCCCGGCACGTAGATGTCCACCGGCAGCGCCTGCGCGCCGGTGGCCTCGGTCAGGGCATGACCGATGCCTGCCAGCAGCACCGCGTCCAGCGGCAACCGAGCCGCTTGGACAGCCCGTTGTTGCAGGTCACGCGTCTCCTCGACGGTGAGAATCAAGAACGCGGCGTCGTTGGCGGCGACTCTGTTGTCGCCGTCGGGCCGGTCCACGGGGATCGCGACGGCTTCCCGACGGGCGCTATCTGTCCACAGCGGTACTTCGGAGAGCACTTCGGGGCTGCCGGACTGTTCGACGAGGCGGCCGACCCACTCCAGCAGCGACGTCGTCTTGGCCGGCAGCTGGTACGGCTCCCGCCGGCTGCGCCGCCGGTAGAGCACGTCGAGGTCGGCGACCAGGATGTGCCACGAGACCACGTCAGCCACCAGGTAGTGGGCGGCCAGCAGCAGATGCTGGGGCCGGTCCGCGCCGACGTCGAGGAGCACGGCCCGGAACAGGTCGCCCTGCTCGGCCCGGAACCCGGTCTCGACCGTGTCGGTCCACTCCTCCAGTGCCCGCGCCAGCTCGGCTTCGTCCAGCCCGGACAGATCGACCTGCTCCAAAATCGATCGCGGCCGGTACGCGTCGACGTGCAGCCGGCCCCGTCGGCCACCCTCGCCCGGCAGCAGGCGGACACGCAACGCATCGTGCTGGCGTACCAGCTCGTCGAGCACCTGCTCGAGCAGCTCCGGGTCGAGGCGTTCCCGGGCGGCGAACTGGAACGCCAGCGCGTGGAAGTCGGGCCGCGGGTTGACGCCGTCGTAGAACTGGTGCGTCGCGATGGGCAGCGGCATCGTGCCGGTGACCTCGCCTTGGGCGGCGACCAGTCGTACGGTGCCGGCCGCGGCGGCGAGCTGGTGCAGCTGCTGGTGCAGGAACACCTGTTTGGTGGTCAACGGCACACCGAACTGCCCCGCGCGGGCGACCATGCGTACCGCGGTCAGCGAGTCGCCGCCGATGGTGAAGAAATTGTCGTCGCGACCGACCGTTTCACGCTGCAACAGTTCCGACCAGATTTCGGCGAGCAGCGTCTCGGTCGGGCCGACCGGCGGCCGGTACGCGGTGCCGGAGTCCAAGGCGACGGTGGCCGCAGCGGGCAGCGCTTGACGGTCGACCTTGCCGTTGGGGGTGAGCGGGAACAGGTCCAGGACAGCGAACCGGGCCGGAATCATGTAGCCGGGCAGCAGGCCCGCCAGGTGCTGACGTAGCGCCGTGACGGTCGGCGACGCACCGGGCGCAGGCTGGATGTACGCGGCCAGTTGCGCTTGTCCGCCGTCGGCGGTGAACGTCGTGACCACGGAACGCGCCACGCCATCGGCGGAGTCCAGGGCCGCCTCGATGTCGCCGAGCTCGATGCGGTGGCCGCGGATCTTCACCTGATGGTCGAGCCGGCCGACGAAGTCCAGCCGCCCGTCGGGCCGCCAGCGGGCCGCGTCTCCGGTGCGGTACATGCGCTGGCCGGTGGCGTAGGGGTCCGGCACGAAACGTTGCGCCGTCAGCGCCGGAGCGTGCAGGTAACCGTCGGCCAGACCGTCGCCGGCCAGGTGCACCTGCCCGGTCACGCCGGGCGGCACGAGTTGGTCGTGGCAGTCGAGCAGGTAGATCCGGGTATTGGCGAGCGGGCCGCCGATCGCCACGTCGGAGCCGTCCAGACGCAGCGCGCCGGACCAGATCGTCGTCTCGGTGGGGCCGTACATGTTCCACAGCTGACCGACCCGGCCGGCCAGCGCGCTGGCCAGCTCGACCGGCAGCGCCTCGCCGCCGCACAGCGCGACCAGGTCGGACGCGCCGGGCCACCCGCCGTCGAGCAGCAGCTGCCAGGTTGCCGGAGTGGCCTGCATGACGGTGGGGACGACATCGGCCAACGCCGCGCGCAGCGTCTCGGCGCCGGACGCGGTCTCCCGGTCGCAGAGCACTACCTGGCCGCCGGCCAACAGCGGCGCGTACAGCTCCAAACCGGCTATGTCGAACGACAGCGACGTCACCGCCAACAGCACCGTGCTGGAGTCCAGGCCGCAGCGACGGCGTACGGACTCCAGCAGGTTGACCAGGGCGCGGTGGCTGACCGTGACGCCTTTGGGCCGCCCCGTCGAGCCCGAGGTGAAAATGGTGTAGGCGGCCTGCCGGGCGTCGACGGTCGTCGGCACCACGGCATCGGACAGCGTGCCGAGTTCGGGATCGGCGTCCAGCAGCAGACCGTGGTCCAGACCGCCGCCGGGAAGGCGGCCGACGGTGCCACGATCGGCGAT
>JABFYB010000343.1 GCA_013361475.1 Hamadaea sp. | reverse complement strand
CACCAGCCCGACGAGAGCCTGCACCACGTCGCGCAGGTCGTGGCCGCCCTCGTAGGCGTCCGCTGCGGCGGCGTACCAGCTGCTGGCGAGCCTGCGGTGGCCCCGGGCGAGCGCGATCGCGGCCTCGACCACCGCGCAGGCGGGGTCTTCGACCTCGGGCGGCGTGGTGGCTCGCAGTTCGGCGAGGATGCGCTCGGCCTCACCTGCCTCGCCGTTCTCGGCCTGGGCGAGCGCGATGGTCGTGAGCAGACGGCGACGGTGGCTCGGGTCGCCGACCTCAGCAAGCAGGTCGAGGGCCTGGGTGCCGACCACGACGGACTCGGCGAGCCGCCCGCTGAGCCGCAGCACCTCGGCCAGGTTGCCGCGGCCGAGCGCACGGAGCCGGACGTCCCCGGTACGCGCGGTGAGCCGGTCGACCTCCGCCAGCCGCCGTTGGGCGCCCACCAGATCTCCGGCGCGAATGTCGTGCCAGGTCAGATTGCTCTGGGCGACGGCCATGTCCCGGGCGCGCCCGGTGCGACTGGCCAGGATGAGCGCCTCGAGGCTCTGCTCGCGGGCCTCGTCGAAGTCGCCGCTGCCCATGCACAACGCGAAGAGCACGGTACGCGCGGCCAGCTCGCCCGTGACCTCGACGCGGTCGGCGAAGATCCGCACGGCCGCCCGAGCCGAATCGATCTCCTCCGCCCCCGCGCCGTGTTCGTTGGCCAGTTGGGCCACGCCCACCAGTGCCCACGCTCGCACGAGCGGATCGGCGTCGGCGGTGCGCTCGTCGTCCAGCAGTCGCCGCAGCCAGCGGCGGCCCACGACGTCCCGGCCCCGGAAGCGCCACCACCGGGGCAGCTTGGCGGCCAGGCACAACGCGGTGTGCGGATCGTCGTCGGCCGAATGGGCCAGGGCCGACCAGAGATTGCCCGCGACGTCGTCCAACCGCGCGATCGCGGCGCCGTGCTGTGCCCCGCTGAACATGGGCGCCGTACGCGCGGCGAACCGGGCGAAGACGATGGCGTGCCGCCGCCGGGCCAACGTCAGCTCCTCGGCCAGTACGGCCTGTTCCAGGGCGTACTCCCGGACCGATTCGAGCACCATGAACCGGACGGCGCCCTGCCCCCGCACCGTCGCCAGACCCAGATCGGTCAGCCGGTCGAGCAACTCCACCACGTCGACGTCCAGCTCGGCGAGCAGCTCCTCGGCCAGCTCGATGGACCAGCGGTGGGTGAAGGTGGACAGGTACCGCAGCGCTCGGCGGTGCGCCGGAGTCAGCAGGCGGTAGCTCGCGACGACCGCCGACCGGACCGCTTCGGCCGCGTCCACGACCGCACCGTCCTGCCCGAACCGTGCCAGCATCTCGCTGGGGTCCAGCAGCCGACCCCGGGCCGCTGCCAGCTCGATCGCCAGCGGCAGCCCGCTGAGGCGGCGTACGAGGTCGGTGATCGCGGCTACTTCGGACTCGGGCGGGGCGTCTCCCCGGTGCCGCGCCCAGCGCTCCAGAAACAAGGCGCTGGCGGGATGCTTTCGGGCTTCGGCGAGCGTACGCGTGCCGGCCGGTGGCACCGGTAGCGGCGCGACGGGCCACACCCGTTCGCCGGCCACTCCGATCGGGCCGCGCGCGGTGGCGACGATACGCAACTGTGGAGCGATGGCGACGAGGCGGCGTACGGCGGCGGCGACCGCGGGCCGCGACCGGTCCACCGCGTCCACCAGCAACAACGTGGGCTGGCGGAACGCCTCGGCCAGCCCGTCCGGGTGCCCGACGCCGATGACCGCGCAGATGCTGTCCAGTACTCCGGACTCCCCCTCGTCCGGCGACACCTTGATGCCGACCGCTCCCCCGGGCAGGTCGTCCCGCAGCTGAGCCGACGCGGTCAAGGCCAGCACGGTCTTCCCCGACCCGGCCAGCCCGACCAGTGTGGTCACCCCGGCCGTCGTCCGCAGATGGTCGGTGAGCCCGGCGAGATCCCGGTCGCGCCCGATCAACTCCCCCGCGTTCGGCAGCGCCCGGGGCTTGGCCAGGCCAGGACCTTGGTCGGCCGGCGTACGCCCCCGGGCGACGGCCACGAAGACGGTCAGATCCCGCCCCTGGAGGCCGAGGGCCGCGCCCAGCAGTTCGACCGTGGACCGCTGCGGGCGTACGCTGCGTCCCGCCTCCAGGTCCCGGACGGTGCGGACGCCCACCTCGGCGGCTTCGGCCAGCTCGGCCTGAGTCAGCCTGGCCGCGAGCCGGTGCCGCCGGAGCAGCACGGCGAATCCGTCCTTCATGGACGGACTACGCGTCTCGGCTGCGGGTTCCACGGCCTCGAAGAGTAGCCAGCCAAGGTCGCCGACGGCAGGTCGTGTCGGCCGTTTGACCAGGTTGCGTGCGTGTTTCCGACACAAACGTGCCCTGGTGTCCTGCTGTGTTATCGGCTCGTGATCTTCCGGGCGGCGGCTGGGACCCCGCTGGGAGCCCGCTCGGTGCTCGGCGCCCGGTTCGCCCCCGACGCTTCGCCGCCCTTGTCGCCGGGCCACCAGTTCCAGCGGCCGAGGAGCGTCATGGCAGCCGGCAGCAGGAGACCCCGGACGACGGTCACGTCCAGGGCGATGGCCACCGCCATGCCCACCCCGATCTCGCGTACGGCGGACAGGCCACCCAGGACGAAGCCGAGGAAGACGAGGATCAGGCTGAGTCCGGCAAGGGTCACCACCGGACCCGTACGCGCGATGCCCCGCCGGACCGCCTCGTCGGTGGCGTACCCGGACCGGTGCTCCTCGGTGATCCGGGCGAGCAGGAAGACCTCGTAGTCCGTGGTCAGCCCGAAGATGAAGACGAAGAGCAGCACCGGCGTGGTGACGTCGAGCCGGCCGCCGAACACCACCGCGAGTACGCCGAGCGACGCGCCCAGGGTCAGCAGGTTGAGCAGGACCGCCTTCACCGGAATGACGACCGACCGGGTGAGCGCGAAGAGCAGCGCTCCGGCGGCCGCCAACAGGACTGTCAGCACGACGGGAAAATGACCGGTAACCGAATCCTGGTAATCCGCTAATTCGGCGGCGGGCCCGCCGACCAGGGATTTCGCCGGAGCCGGGACCTCCCGGACCGCCCGGACGACGGACGGACCCTGGCTGGAGCTCGCCGGGGTCAGGTCGACGACGGTCGCGTCGGCCGGCATCTCCAGCCGGAGTTGGAGCTGGTCGACCCCGGGCAGGCGATTGAGCCGGTCGAGGTAGTCCCGCATCGCCGCCCCACCGCTGCCGGTGTCCACGACGACGGTGACGACGTCGGCCTGACCGCGCTGGAAATCCCGCAGATAGACCTCGTACGCCTGCCGCGCCTCCGCGCTGCTCGGTAGCCCGCGCGCGTCGGTGTTCCGCAGCTCGGCGGCGACGAACGGAAGGGTCAGGATGATCAGCAAAGCGGCGCTGGCGAAGGCGACCGATTCGGGCCCCTTCTGGGCGACGGCGGCCAGCCGGTCCAGAATTGATCTTGGCGAGTTGGGGTCGCTATAACGACCTTTTCTCGCCAAGATCACCCGGAACGGCCCGTGAACGCTGAGCGGACCGCGTGAGCGCCCGGAAGCGCCGGGCCGGCCGAGCGGCCCGCGTGAGCGCGCGAGCGGCCCGAGGATGGCGAGCAGCGCAGGAGTCAGCGTGAGCGAGGCAGCCGTGGCGACCACCGTCACGAGCAGCCCGCCCAAGGCCATCGCAGCGAGCAGGGGCTCACCGAAGACGGCCAGTCCGGCCATGGCCGCGCCGACCATCCCGCCGGACACGAGCACTGCTCTCCCCGCCGTACGCAGCGCGACGGCGAGGTCGTTCGCCTCGCGATACCGCCACAGCAAGAGGATCGAGTAGTCGACGGCCAGCCCGAGTCCGAGCAGCGTCACCACGTTCACCGTGTACTCGCTGATCGGCGTCAGGCGGGCGAGCCCGGCGAGGGCGAGCAGGGTCGTGGTGATCGCCGCGACCGCCGCGGCCAGCGGAGCGATCGCGCCCCGCCGCAGCACGACGACGAGGAGCAGAGTCAGCGCGGCCAGCGCGAGGCCCTCCCCGAGGGCGGCGTCGGCGACGGCCTGGTCGGCGAAGGCTCGCTCGGCCAGCGGCTTACCGCCCACCAGCACGTTCGGCAGTCGCCTGAGCACCGCGACGGCCGCGTCGATCTCGGCTTCGGACGCCCCGGGCTCGAAGGTGACCCGGACCAGCGTGCTCCGGTTGCCTTGGCCGATCTGGCCGCCCGGCGCGGTGTAGAGGTCGCCGACTTCGTGGACGCCGAACAGACCGCGTACCTGGTGGGCGACCTCGGTCGTGGTGGCGACCAGCGCCGGGTCGTAGGGGTCGACGTCGCGCGAGATCGCGAAGACGGTCTCGCCCTCCGGTTTGAGCTGCTGCAGCCGAGCCTCGGCCCGGAGCGACTCGGCGTCGGCGGAGAGCTGGCCGACGCTCTGGGCGTGGTCGAAGACGCTGCCGCCGAGAGCACCGCCCGCAATCGCGAGCAGTGCCCACCCGGCGACGATCAGCCATCGCCCTCGTGTCAGCCAGCCGGCCCAGATCCGCATCCCGGCATGAGAGCATCTCACGATCGGCGGGGATGTCCGGAACCCGACTCAGCCCCGCCGATCGACGTAAATCAGCTCAGCCCGAGCTCCCGCGAGATCACCATCTTCTGGATCTCCGAGGTGCCCTCGCCGACCTCCAGAATCTTCGCGTCCCGGTAGAACCGGCCGACCGGGAACTCGTTCATGAACCCGTATCCGCCGTGGATCTGCGTCGCCTTCCGGGCGTTCGTCATCGCGGCGTCGCCCGCGTACAGCTTCGCGATCGCGGCGGCGTTGCGGATGGGCTGCCCGGCGACCAGGCGCAGAGCCGCGTCCCGCCAGGCCAGCCGCGCGGTCTGCGCGCTCGTCTCCATCTCCGCGATCATGAAGGAGACCGCCTGGTACGCCGAGATCGGCGAGCCGAACGCTTCGCGCTGGCGGGCGTACGCGACGGATTCGTCCACGCAGCCCTGAGCGAGCCCGGTGGCGAGGGCGGCGATGGCGACCCGGCCCTCGTCGAGGATCGTGAGGAACTGCTTGAAGCCGCGGCCGCGCTCGCCGAGCAGGTTCTCGACCGGCACCCGGACGTTGTCGAAGGACAGCTCATGGGTGTCCGAGGCGCACCAGCCGACCTTGTCGTAGCCGGGCGCGACGGTGAAGCCGGGCGTACCGGACGGGACGATGATCGTGGAGATCTCGTCGGGTCCGGTGAGCGCCGTGACGGTGACGAGAGCGGTGATCTCCGTACCGGAGTTGGTGATGAACGACTTGGTGCCGTTGATGATCCATTCGCGGCCGTCGTCGCTCAGCTTCGCGGTCGTCCGCGTACCGCCCGCGTCGGAGCCGGCGCCCGGCTCGGTAAGGCCGAAGCCGGCGAGCTTCCGGCCGGCCACCAGATCGGGCAGCCACCGCTGCTTCTGCTCCTCGGTGCCCCATTTGAAGATCGGCATCGCGCCGAGCGAGATCGCCGCTTCCAGGGTGATGGCGACCGACGAGTCGACCCGGGCGATCTCCTCGATGGCCAGGCAGTGGGCCAGGTAGTCGCCGCCCATCCCGCCGAACTCCTCCGGGAAGGCCAAACCGAACAGGCCCATGGAGCCCATCTGCGCGATGATCTCGTAGGGGAACTCGTGCCGGGCGTAGAAGTCGCCGATCACCGGCGCGATCTTGTCGCGGGCGAAGGCGGCGACGGTCTCCCGAAGCTCGGCGAGGTCTTCGCTGAGTCCGAAGTGGTCCATGACGCTCCCTTGAATCGGGCTGGCGGAGATCAGACGGGTGTGACGCCGTGGCGGCGTCGCGAGAAACTGCGGTCCTTGCCGTGCGCGGCGGCCAGCCGCCGGACGAGTTCGCCGCGCAGGTCGTCCGGCTCGACGACGGTGTCCACGACGAGTTCGCTGGCCAGCCTCAGGAGGTCGATGTCCTCCTCGTACTCGGCCCGCTTGGCCTCGACGAAGGCGGCCCGTTCGGTCTCGTCCTCGATGGCGGCGATCTTGTTGGCGTACACGGCGTTGACGGCGGCCTCCGCCCCCATCACCGCGATCTTGGCGGTGGGCAGCGCGATCGTGGCGTCCGGGTCGAAGCCCGGCCCGGCCATGGCATAAAGCCCCGCGCCGTACGCCTTCCGCACGACGACGCAGAACTTCGGCACGGTGGCCTCGCTGATGGCGCTGATCATCTTCGCGCCGTGCCGGATGATCCCCTGCCGCTCGACGGCCGAGCCGACCATGAACCCGGGCACGTCGGCGAGGAAGATCAGCGGGACGTTGAAGGCGTCGCAGAGCTGGACGAACCGGGTCGCCTTGTCGGCCGAGTCGACGAACAGCACACCGCCCTTGTGGAGCGAGTTGTTCGCCACGATGCCGACGACCTGGCCCTCCAGCCGGGCGAATCCGACGGTCAGCTCCCGGGCCCACTTCTCCTGGATCTCCAGGAAGCTGCCCTCGTCCACCAGGCGCTTGACCACCTGGCGCATGTCGAAGGCCCGGCGCTCGCTCTCCGGGATGAGGGCGGCGATCCCGCCGCGCGCCGCCTTCGGCTCGCTCGCGGGCGGCTCGGCGGTCCAGTTCGCCGGCAGATAGGAGAGGTAGGCCTGCACGACCTCCAGGGCGGCGTCCTCGTCCTTGCAGAGGAAGTGGCCGACGCCGGAGACCTCGGTGTGGACCTTGGCCCCGCCCATCTCCTCCAGCGTGGTCTTCTCGCCGGTGACCATCTCGACCATCCGGTCCGAGCCGAGGTACATGGAGGCGTTGCCGTCCACCATCGCCACGACGTCACAGAACGCCGGGATGTACGCCCCACCCGCGGCCGACGGCCCGAACAGGGCGCAGACCTGCGGAATCGAGCCCGAGGCGCGTACCTGGGTGTGGAAGATCTTGCCCGCGCCGCGCCGCCCCGGGAACAGGTCGACCTGGTCGGTGATCCGGGCGCCCGCCGAGTCCACGAGGTAGACCATCGGGACACCGGTCTGGTAGGCGCGCTCGATGATCCGGATGATCTTCTCGACCGTCCGCGCGCCCCAGCTGCCTGCCTTCACGGTCGAGTCGTTGGCCATGAGGCAGACGGGACGGCCGTCGATCATCGCCGAACCGGTCACCACACCGTCGGCGGGCAACCCGTCGGCCAGGGCGTTGGCGTACGCCCCGTCCTCGACGAAGGAGCCGGCGTCCACGAGCCGCGCGATGCGTTCCCGGGCGAACAGCTTCCCGCGCTTGGCGTTGGCCTCGTGATAGCGGGCCGCCCCACCGGCGGCGATCCGCTCCTTGACCTCATCCCAGCTCACGCGGCCTCCCTAACGAGCGTTCACCTGAACGAACGTTAGGCTACCA
>JABFYB010000102.1 GCA_013361475.1 Hamadaea sp. | reverse complement strand
CCTCCGGGCTTTCGGCCTGGCGGAACAGGTCCAGCGCCGCGTGCCGCAGTTGTTCGGTGTCGGCCTGCTGAATCCGCATCGGCTCGGCCGTGAGGCCGACCAGACGGCCGCCGGCGCATCTGCCGCTGAACGGACTCAGCAGACCGCCGACCGGCCGCGCGTGGTTCTCGGCGGCCCGGGCCGCCTTCCGCCGCCGATACAGCTGGTCCTCATGGTCCGTCAGGCGCTGCCACACCTCCTCGATGGTCATCGGCTCGACGTAGGGCACCGGTCGCCAGTCAGGACCGTCGGCCGCCACCCGCTCGCGCTCGGCCAGGCCGGCCAGGATCAGCGCGCGCGCCATAGCGCCGGCCGCGTTTTGGCGTGCCTCCAGCAACGCCGGGCCCAGACCGCCCACGCCGATCCGGTCGCGCCAGTCCGATCTGATGTGAACGTCGACGACCGCGCCGGTCTGATCGACGGACACTCGAACGGTGCCGCCCTCGTCCCCGGCCTCTTCGGTGGCCGGGGCCCGATAGTCGCGTCCTCCGGCCTCAGCCAGCTCGGCCAACGCCGCCTGACGCTGCTGGGCGCGGTCGACGCCGAAGGCGATCTCTCTCAACCGCCAGCGATCGCGGCCTTCTCCGTACATGTCTGCTCCCCCAGAATGATCTTCACGACCCCGAACTACGCGCCGCCCAGCGTGGCAGCGCCGACTTGCACCCCTCTTGCAGAAACCTTGAATCCGCAGGCCGGACCGGGCCGCGTCGTGATCATCGCGCCGGCCACGCTGGTTCAGCGGACAAATCGCCGCCCGAAACGACGTGGCTGGCGCGATGATCACGCAAAGCGCGTGTGCTGGGGCACACAAGCGGAAAAGTGCTGGCGACCGGGAAGATCAGCGGGCTACAATGATCACGTTCTGTTGCCGGCCGAGGAGTGCGCTAAGTGCTGATCTGAGATCGAGACACCACGACGTCGAGTCGTGCGCCGATCCAGATCGCCCGCCCTCGCGAGCCGGCCTTTTTCAGGCCCTCTCCCGTTCGTGGTGTCTCTCCGTGTCCCCCTTCGGATCGACCACCGTGGAGCCGCCTCGTGCCTAGTTCCCTTGTCGTCCAAGATCTCGGTTTCGCCTGGCCCGACGGCGACCGTGTCTTCGACTCCCTTTCCCTCACCATCGGCCCCGGGCGTACGGGGCTCGTCGGGCTCAACGGCTCCGGCAAGTCGACGCTGCTGCGCCTGATGGCGGGCGTGCTTCAGCCGGCCGCGGGCTCTGTCCACGTCGCGGGCAGCCTCGGCTATCTGCGGCAGGATCTGACTCTCGACACCGAGATGCCGGTGGACGAACTGCTCGGCATCGCCGCGACCCGGCGAGCCCTGCAGGCGATCGAACGCGGCGAGACCGATGTGGAGCATTTCACCGCGGTCGGCGACGACTGGGACGTCGACGAGCGGGCGCGGGCCGTGCTCGACCGGCTCGGGCTGACCGATGTCGATCTCGATCGGCGGATCGGCCAGGTCTCCGGCGGGGAGGCGATCCTGCTCGGGCTCGCCGCCCAACTCGTCCGGCGGCCGGACGTGCTGTTGCTCGACGAGCCGACGAACAACCTGGACAGCGCTGCGCGTACACGTCTGTATGAAGCGGTCACCGCGTGGCCGGGAGTGCTCGTGGTGGTCAGCCACGATCGGGCCTTGCTGGAGCTGGTGGACCAGATCGCCGAGCTGCGCGACGGCGAGGTCCGGTTCTACGGCGGCGGGTTCAGCGACTACGAGGCCGCGGTCGCGGCCGAGCAGGAGGCGGCCGAGCGGCTGGTACGGGCGGCCGAGGCGGATGTGCGGCGCCAGCGCCGCGAGCTGATCGACGCGCAGACCAAGCTCGACCGGCGGGTCCGCTACGGCCAGAAGATGTACGACCAGAAGCGGGAGCCGAAGATCGTGATGGGCAACCGCAAACGCGCGGCGCAGGTGTCCGCGGGCAAGCACAAGACCATGCACCAGGACAAACTGGAGCAGGCTCGCGAACGTCTGGTCGTGGCGGAGGACGCGGTCCGCGAGGACGACGCCATCCGCGTCGACCTCCCGGCCACCGAGGTCCCGGCCGGGCGCACCGTCCTCACTGTCCAGGCCCGGCTCGCGCACGTGGGCCATGACGTCGATCTGGTGATACGCGGACCGGAGCGGATCGGACTGGTCGGCGCGAACGGCGCCGGGAAGTCCACATTGCTCAAAACGGTGACCGGTGCCCTGGCTCCGGCCGAGGGTTCGGTGGTGGCCGCGGTGCCGCTGCGCTACCTGCCGCAGCGTCTCGACCTGCTCGACGACCGGCTGACGATCGCGGAGAACGTGGCCCGCGTCGCACCGGACGCCACTCCGAACCAGATCCGGGCACGGCTGGCCCGATTCCTGTTCCGCGGAGCGCGAGCCGACCAGATCGCCGGTACGCTCTCCGGCGGTGAGCGCTTCCGCGCGACGCTCGCCGCGCTGCTGCTCGCCGAGCCCGCGCCGCAACTGTTGTTGCTGGACGAGCCGACGAACAACCTGGACCTGACCAGTGTGCGGCAGCTGTCGCAGGCGTTGGAGGCCTATCGTGGGGCGCTCGTCGTGGCCAGCCACGACGAACCGTTCCTGGAGTCCATCGGGATCACTCGCCGGGTCACGCTCCCCGCGTAACACCCCTCGACCGCCGCCCCTTATGGGCGCTCCCCCTTGGGCGCTCCCCCTTGTGGGCGCTCTCCCGTGGGCGCTGGATCAGGGTTCTCGGTCGAATCTTGGGGCAAGATTCGACCCGGAACCCTGATCCAGCGGAAGGGGTCCGGGTGAGAACGGTCCGGTGAAAGCGGTCCGGTGGGGAGCGGTCCGATGGGGACGGCGCGACAGTGGGCCGAGGTCAGCGGGACATGCTGCGGCCGCGCGACCGCCAGAGGTCGTTGCTGGGCCGGATCAGGTCGGTCAGCTCGTTGTCCCACCCGTTGTCGACGGCGACGCCCGCCTGACCGCAGGCGTCCCGGGCGACCTCGATGCTGGTCGTCGGCAGCTGCGTCGCCTCGCCGTCGCTGCCGGTCACGATGACCAGCGCGCCGCGTTTGCCGAGGTACTCCACGGCGGCCTTGGCTCCGCCGTGCGCCGAAGCGAACGCCTTGACCGCCGCCACAAGGTCCTCAGTGGACAGCAGTGCGCTCGCATTCCGATCTGCCATGACGGTATTTCTACCGGACGGGCGGGCGCGCGGGAGGCGTCGTCACCCTTTCGCTATCCGGGCCGCAACCGTTTCGCAATCTGTTCAGCGAATTCGCTGAACAAGCGGCTTGCCCGAATCGGACGGACGGAGAAATGGGCGACGCCCGGCCGGGTGCGCACGGGGGAACACATCCGGAACGGGCGTCGCAGCGGTGAGCGTACTCCGGTTGAGGAGGTTTCGCATCACTCGCCGGGGCCGGTGCCTCACAGGCCCATCAGCTCGGGTTTCGTCGCGAGGGACCGGAACCGCCCGGCCGGGTCGGCGACCAGTCGGCGGGCGGTCAGGTCCAGCAGTCCACCCACGCCGGTGAGTTCGGCGACCTGGGTGCCGTCCGGCCGCCGCAGGTCCTGGCGGATCCGGAAGGTCTTCCCCTCGCCCCACTCGAATTCGCAGGTGACGTCGACCACGTCGCCGCCTCGCAGTTCCCGCAGGTACCGCACGGTGACCTCCAGCGCGACCGGCCCGACGCCACTGCCGATCAGCCGGTCCTGCGACAGGCCGGCGGCACGCAGGCACTCCCACCGGGCGTGCTCGCCGTACTGCAGGTAGACGGCCTGGTTGAGGTGTCCCTGGGTGTCCAGCTCGTAACCGCGCACCGTGATCCGGACCGAAAAAGGTTCCACGTGCATAAACCCTACTCAGCGCCTGTGACGGGAGGTGGCGATGAGGCAGATGTGAGCCCGTTCCCAGGCTAAATCACTATCAGTAATGTTTTGTATTCGCAGGGTGTGGACAACCGGCGTGACCTGCGGTTATGGTCGTAGGCACAAGCGCACACCGCTCGCAGCACCATCAAGGTGCGGACGCCTGGATCGGCAGGTCCCGCCGATCATGTGAGCGCCGGGCACAGCGCATATAGGGGATGGGTGGATGCCTACCGTCAACGGGGGAGGTTGGCGCCGCTCGTCAAGACCGACTGGTCGGCCTCGGTGCTTATGGGGGTGAGCACCTGAGATGCCGGCCGGTCGGCCTGTCCGGGGTCTTTTCGACGCCGGGATCGGCCTTCGGCCGTGATTGCCCGCAAACGACTCGTGGTCCGGGCGGATCCGGGAAACAATCACCCCATGGCCGCGAACCCGAAGACCGACGCGCCCGTTCCCGACATCCTGGCTCATGCCGCCGAGGTCGCCTCGGCCGCGCCCTCGATCCACAACTCCCAGCCGTGGCGCTGGGAGGTCGACGGCGACCGCCTGGAGCTGTACGCCGAACGCTCCCGCCAGCTCGCGGCGACCGATCCGGAAGGCCGCATGCTGACGATCAGCTGCGGCGCCACCCTCCATCACGCACGGCTGGCCTTGGCCGGCTGGGGCTGGCAAACCCAGGTCGACCGGCTGCCCGACGGCGAGGGCGATCTGCTCGCCCGGATCCGGCTGGAGGGGGCGATTCCGATCACCGCCGAGGCCGAGCAGCTGTTCCGGACGATCGGGCACCGGCACACCGACCGGCGTCCGGTGGCGAACCGACCCGTGCCGCCCGATGCGCTGCAGGCGCTCGCCGCGGCGGCGTACGCCGAGGGCGCCCGTCTCCAGCTGCTGCACACCGAACAGGTCGACGACCTCGCCAGTGCGACCGCCCACGCGGCGGAGATCGACGCTTCGGACCCGGCGATCCAGGCCGAGCTGACCGACTGGGCCGGCGGTCAGCGGACCGAACTCGGGCTGCCGGACGAGGTCATCCCGTCGCGACCACCGCAGACCAACGTGGCCAGCCGGGAGTTCGGCGGGTCGGGCAGCCTCCCGATCGGCGACGACCACGACAAGACCGCGGCGTACGGGTTGCTCTACGGGGATGAGGACAATCAGCTCGGCTGGCTGCGCGGCGGTGAGGCGCTGTCGGCGCTGTGGCTGACCGCCGTCCGTCTCGGTCTCGGGATCATGCCCATCAGCGAACCGGTCGAGGTCCCGGCGGGCCGGCAGATCCTGCGCCGGTCGCTGTCCTACCTGGGCTGGCCCTATCTCGCCGTCCGCGTCGGCATCCCGGCCGACGGGACCGAGCCGGAGGCGACGCCGCGGCTGCCCGCCTCCGAGACGGTCCACAAGCACTGAGGGCTCGGCCCGATCAGACGCGGCTGCGGAAGACCTTGCGATAGGTCTGCGGTGAGACGCTGGTCGCGCGGCTGAAGTGCTGGCGCAGATTGGCCGCCGTGCCGAAGCCGACCGCCCCCGCGATCCGCTCGACGGGCTGGTCGGTGGTCTCCAGCAGCTGCTGGGCGAGGCGTACGCGTTCGATGGTGAGCCAGCGCAACGGGCTGGTGCCGGTCGTCTCGGCGAACCGGCGCACGAACGTACGCTGGCCCAGCCGGGCGCGTTCGGCCAAGTCGGCCACGGTCAGCGGCTCGGCGAGGTGCTCCCGGGCCCAGTCGAGCACCGGGCCGAGGCTCGCCGACCCGGGTGGCACCGAGCGCGCTGTCTCGACATATTGAGCCTGTCCCCCGTCGCGGTGCGGGGGCACCACCATCCGGCGGGCCACCGTGTTGGCCACCGTCGCCCCGAAGTCGTTGGCGACCATGTGCAGGCAGAGGTCGATGCCCGCACCCGTCCCGGCTGAGGTCAGAATCTGGCCGTCGTCGACGTAGAGGACGTCGGGGTCCAGTTTCACCGCCGGATAGCGGACGCCGAACTCCTCGGCGTACATCCAGTGCGTGGTCGCCGGGCGATCGTCGAGCAGCCCGGCCTCGGCCAACGCGTACGCGCCGCTGCAGATCGCCGCCAGGCGAGCCCCCCGGGCGTACGCCTCCTTCATCGCCGCGACCAGCGTCGGCGGCGGGGTCACCTGGAACGGCCGATACATCGCGGCGGCGATGACGGTGTCGGCCGCGACCAGGTCTTCCAGCCCGTAAGGCGTCTGCATCAGCAGGCCCTGGGCGGTGCGGATCGGTCCGGGATGCGCGGCGCAGAGCCGAAGTTCGTACCAGGGATCGGCGAGATCGGGCCGGGAGATGCCGAAGATCTCGCAGAGGATCGCCAGTTCGAAGATCGGCGCGTGGTCGGTGACGGCCACCGCGACGACGTGCGGTTTGCCCATGGCAGAAATCTATCGCACTATGGCATTCCTGTCACTGGACCGGCCCGACCAGCGGCGCGAGGCTGTGCACGTGACGCTCACCGAAACCAAGGCGGCCCCTGCGGCGACCCCGACCGGCCACCTGTCCACCGTCCAGGGCATCGCCCTCTACGTCGGCGCCGTCCTCGGCACCGGGGTCATCGCCTTGCCCGCCCTCGCCGCCCGGGTGGCCGGCCCGGCGTCGTTGCTCGCCTGGCTGGGCCTGGTCCTGGCGTCGATCCCGCTCGCCGCGACGTTCGCCGCGCTCGGCGCCCGGCATCCGGACAGTGGCGGTGTCTCCACGTACGCTCGCCGCGCCTTCGGGCCTCGGGCGGCTGCCCTCGTCGGCTGGTGGTTCTACGCCGCCACGCCGGCGGGCGCACCGGCCGCCGCCCTGTTCACCGGCGGTTACGTCGAGGCCGCCTTCGGCGGTGGACGCGTCACGGTGTACGCCACCGCCGTCGGCCTGTTCGCGGTCGTCGGCCTGGCCAACTACTTCGGCGTACGCGTCTCCGGGCGGATGCAGCTGATCCTCGCCGGAGTGCTGCTGACCCTGCTCCTCGTGACGGCGATCGCCGCGCTGCCGCACGCCAAGCTGAGCAATCTGACGCCGTTCGCGCCGCACGGCTGGTTCGCCGTCTTCCCCGCCGCCGCCCTGCTCGTCTGGAGCTTCGCGGGCTGGGAGGCGGTGACGCACCTGGCGGCCGAGTTCCGGAACCCGGCTCGGGCCCTCCCCCGGGCCACGGCCGCCGCCATCGTCGTCGTCGGCGGGGTCTACCTGCTCATCGCCGCGACGGTGGTGCTCGTCCTGGGCTCGGCGGCGGGCGCGAACGAGGCGCCACTGTCGGAGCTGCTCGCCGTGGGCTTCGGCGGACCGGCGAAGGCTGCTGCGGCTGTGGTGGCCGTCCTGCTGACGCTCGGCGTCATGAACACCTACACCGCCGGATCGGCGAAACTCGGCGCGGCACTAGGACGCGACGGCGCCCTGCCGGCCTGGCTGGCTCGTGGAAGTCAGGCCGGTGAAGTGCCTCGCCGCAGTCTGTTCGTCACGATCGCGCTCGGGCTGGGCGGATTCGGCAT
>JABFYB010000685.1 GCA_013361475.1 Hamadaea sp. | reverse complement strand
GGGCAGGTCGGTAGGCTTGCCCGCGATGGACACCCGGACTGGACTGCCGGTGGTCGGCATGATCGGCGGCGGACAGCTCGCCCGCATGACCCACCAGTCGGCGATCGCCCTCGGCCAGTCGTTACGCGTACTGGCCACCTCGCCCGACGACGGCGCCGCCCTGGTCGCGGCGGACGTGCAGGTCGGCTCACACCTCGACCTGTCCGCCTTGCGGGACTTCGCCAAGGGCTGCGACGTGGTCACCTTCGACCATGAGCACGTCCCGGGCGAGCACATCCGGGCGCTGGCCGCCGACGGCGTGGCCGTCTACCCGTCCGCGGACGCGCTCCAGTACGCCCAGAACAAGCGCCTGATGCGGGAACGGCTGACCGAGCTGGGCGCGCCGATGCCGCGCTGGCGGCCGGTGAGCCGGATCGAGGACGTCCGCGAGTTCGGCGACGAGGTCGGCTGGCCGATCATCGGCAAGGCCGCGACCGGCGGTTACGACGGCAAGGGCGTCTGGGTGCTCGCCGGTCCGGAGCCGGCGGCGGAACTGCTCGCCCAGGGCGTGGAGCTGATCGTCGAGGAGAAGGTGACCCTCGACCGGGAACTCGCCGTCCAGGTCGCGCGGTCGCCGTTCGGGCAGGTGGCGGCGTACCCGGTGGTCGAGACGGTGCAGCAGGACGGGATCTGCGTCGAGGTCCTCGCGCCCGCTCCCGGGCTGGGTGAGGAACAGGCCGCCGAGATTCAGCAGCTGGGCATCCGGATCGCGACCGAGCTGAACGTCGTCGGCATGCTCGCCGTCGAGTTGTTCGTCGACGCCGACGGCCGGTTCAGCGTCAACGAGCTGGCGATGCGTCCGCACAACTCCGGCCACTGGACCATCGAGGGCGCTCGGACCAGCCAGTTCGAGCAGCATCTGCGGGCCGTCCTGGACTACCCGATGGGCGACACCTCGGCCGCCGCCCCGGTCGTCGTGATGGCGAACGTGCTGGGCGGACCCGACGGCGGCATGCCGATCGACGAGCGCCTGCACCACTTGTTCGCCGCCGAGCCGGGGGTCAAGGTGCACCTCTACGGCAAGCAGGTCCGGCCCGGTCGCAAGATCGGGCATGTGACCGCGCTCGGTGACGACCTGGCGCGGACCCGGGCTCGCGCCGCGCGCGCCGCCCACTGGCTGACCTATGGGGAGGAGATGTCGTGACCGTTCAGGTCGGGATCATCATGGGCAGCGACTCGGACTGGCCGACGATGCAGCCCGCGGCCGAGGCGCTCGACGAGTTCGGCGTGACTTACGAGGCGCACGTCGTCTCCGCGCACCGCACGCCGGTCAAGATGATCGAGTACGGGCAGGCCGCGGCCGGTCGCGGTATTCAGGTCATCATCGCGGGCGCGGGCGGGGCCGCCGCACTGCCCGGCATGGTCGCCTCGGTGACGCCGTTGCCGGTGATCGGCGTACCGGTGCCGTTGAAGCACCTGGACGGCATGGACTCGCTCATGTCGATCGTGCAGATGCCGGCCGGCATTCCGGTCGCCACCGTCTCCATCGGCGGCGGCCGCAACGCCGGCCTGCTCGCCGTACGCGTCCTCGCCGCGAGCGATCAGACCCTGCAGCGCCGCATCGAGGCGTACCAGCAGAGCCTGATCGAGCTGGTGGAGCAGAAGGACGCGGCGTTGCAGGACCGGGTGCGGAGCTAGTCGAGACGCGGAGCGCGGTGCTGCGCGATCGCGCGGCGCCGGGCCAGCCGGTGTTCCCGGCGGATGATGGCCTCCTGGAAACGCCGCCGGTCGGTGTCGCTCTCGGGCAGCACCGGCGGCACCGGGCGAGGCTTGCCGTCGCCGTCGACCCCCACGAAGACCAGGTACGCCGTCGCGACCCGTTCCGGGGTCCGACCGGCCTCGTTCCAGCGTTCCGCGAGCACCGTCACGCCGATCTCCAGCGACGTGGTGCCGCTCCAGTTGACCTGGGCCTTGGCGTGGACGAGGTCGCCCACCCGCACAGGCACCAGCAGCTCGATCTCGTCGATCGCGACGGTGACCGCGTTGAAGCCACAGTGCCGGGCGGCGGCCGCACCGGCGGCGTCGTCGACGAACTTCATGATGACGCCGCCGTGGACGGTGCCGTAGAGGTTCACGTCCAGGGCGGTCATGATGCGGCTCAACGTGATCTGGGAGTATGCCGTCGGCCGGCCGGAGGCGGTGTCGTTCACGCTGCTCAGGCTAGAGCCTGGGGATTGGCTGGGTTGCGGGGCGGCCGGAAATCTATAGGGTGCCTCACATGCGTCATTTATGGAGTCTGATCGCCGGAGTTGTCATCGCTCCGCTCGCGTGGGCGGTCGTGGCCTTCGGCCAGACTGTCATGGGCGAGGTCTACACGGCGGGCGCCCCGACGGGATATTCCTCGAAGGTGCTGCTCGGCGCGGGCGTTCTGGTCGGTGCGGGCCTCATCGTGGGCCTGATCGCCTCCCTCCGGGTCTCCCCGGTGGGACCCCTGCTCGTCGCCCTGCTGTACCTGGGCAGCTCCGCGCTGCTGATCTTCGCGCCGAAGACCGGCGCCGACGTGTTCGACCGCGTTCAGAAGGACGTCCTCGGTCACGACGTCATGACGATCACTCCGCTGAAGTCCGGCATCATCCCGGTGCTCGGCGGCGTACTGCTGATCGCGGTGTTCAGCGGCGGACGCTGGCGCGTCTGGCCGGGCACGGCGACGGCCGACACGGCCACCACCACGACGACGACCGACTGGACCGCGACTCCGGTCCCGGCGGCCACGACCTTCGACACCACCGCCACCACGACCGAGTCCACCAGCTCGTTCACGCCGGTGAGCCCGGCCGGCGCCACGACGGACACGACCGCGTCGCCGTGGGGTCCGCCGCCGAGCCGCTGAGGCTTCCCGGCCCGCTCGCCCCGCTGGCTCGCTGGCTCGCGCGCTCGCCGCTGGCCCGCTGGCTCGCTGACGGCGCGCTCGCGCGCTCGCTGATGGGCGCTGGATCAGGGTTCTCGGCCGAATCATGGACGGTGATTCGACCGAGAACCCTGATCCAGCGGTTCTGCCGGTCAGGTGGCTGGCTTAAGCCGCCCCGAACTCGTCGATCTCGGTGGCGAGGTGCGGCCGCCGCCCGGCGAGCAGCAGCGTCGCGACCGCCCCGACGACCGCGTACGCCGTGAGCACGAGCACGGGCATGAGCAGCTTCGAGTTGCCGAAGTACACGATGGACCGGAACGCCGCCAGCCCGGCTCCCGGGGGCAGCCAGGGGCCGATGGCCCGCCAGAAGCCGGGCAGCAGCGGCCAGGCGTAGGCGCCACCGGCGCTGGGGTTGCCGAGGATGACGAACAGCAGCACCGCCAGCCCGATGCCGACGATGCCGGAGACCACCTGCAACGCCATGGTCGCCGCGCCCACCCCGAAGACGAGCAGTGCGCCCAGGGCGGCCAGCCCGACGTAGTGGTGCGGCATCCCGCCGACGATCGCGTAGCTGATCCACGCGCCGACGATGCCCGAGACCAGGGCGTACGCCGCCAGCGCGCCGAGCCGGACGACCGCCCGCTGCCGCGTCGAGGGCCGGGCGCCGAGGCTGACGCTGAGCGCCGAGGCGACCAGATAGCCGCCGACCGTCCAGCCGACTACGAGGTAGAACCCGGACAGGCCCCGCGGATCACCGCTGGGCAGCGGTTTCACGTCGGTGACCGTGAACTTCCGGCCGGTCTGCCGAGCGAGCTGCCCGAAGATCTCCTCCAACGTGGTCGTCACGGCGACGCCGGCCGCCGAGGCGACGATCAGCTCGTCGTTCTGCGGGCCGACCACATAAGCCCCGTACGCGTCCTGGTCGTCGATCTTCTGCAGGGCCGCCGCCCGGTCGGCCACCAAGGTCGCCTTGAGTGGATCGCCGGACAGCCCGTTGAGCTGCTGCGCGACCTGGTCGTTCGTCGTCACCACGGCGACTTCGTGGGGCTTGGGCTCGTGGAACGCGGCGAGGTAGCTCGCGATGAACCCGGCCTGCAGCAGCAGGACGCCGATGACCAGGGCCACGGACCGGGTCGACACGCCCCGGTCGGCCAGCCACCGCACCCAGCGCCACTGGGGCCACGAATCGCGTTGGTGCCGTCCCGCCACGGCTCCGAGCGTACTGTCCTAAATGCCGGAATAATTACGAACGGCGCAGGACGACCCCGAACTCGTTGCCTTCGGGATCGGCGTAGACGCCGGGCCCGACCGGCCGGGCTCCGGCCGCCTCCAGGTCGGCGTAGGCCGGGACCGAGATCTCCCAGCGCATCCGGTTGGGCACGCTCTTCGGCTCCGGGACCGGATTGAAGGCGATGCTCCGCATCGGCATGTCCGGCACCTGCTCCACGGAGGACCAGCCCTCGTCGCTGTGCTTGACGGGGACGCCGTAGAGATCGGCCCACCACTGGGCGGCCGCGCGGGGGTCGGCGGCGTCCGCCACGAGCCCCGGCAGCCGATCCTCGGGCAGCTCGTCTCGAAGGAAGGCGCAGAACTCGTTGCCCTCCGGGTCGGCCATCATCGTCCACGTCCGGCCGTCGCCCGCGGGCAGCACGACCGTGGCGCCCAGCACCTCCAGCCCGGCCACGCTCACGGCGTAGACGTCGAGGTGGACTCGGTTCTTGACGGTTTTGGGCTCCGGCGTACGCGTGAGCCAGAGGGTGTGCCGTGGAGTCGGCCCGAAGACGCCACCCGAGTCGGCGTCGTACGCCTTCCAGGTGCGGCCGAGCACATCAGCCCAGAACGCCCCGACCCGTTCCGGATCCCGGCATTCCATGGTGACTTTCTTGAAGCGGGCGATCGCCATGGGCACACCCTAAGTGCCCGGGCGCTGTTCGATGAGGACGGCGAGCCCGTCGAGCACCCGGGCCAGCCCGAAGGCGTACGCGTGAGCGGGGTCGTAAGCGCTCCCGTGGGCGGCCCCGGCGGCCGCGCCGACGCGTGAGGCCAGCGGAAACCGGTCGGCGTCGAACATCTTCGCCAGCAGCGGCTGATTGGCGGCCCACCACTGCTCGTCGTTCATCGCCGATTCCTGCCGCGCGGTCCGGACGTCGGCGGCGGCCCGTGCGCAGGTCTGCACGAAGCCGAGGACGAAGGTCAGCGCGGCGTCCAGCTCGACGTCGTCCAGGCCCAGTCCGTCGAGCGCCCGCAGCTCGTAGTCGTACTTCGCGATCGCGCCCGGCCCGAGCGTCGGCCGGTTCGTCGACACCGCCGCCAGCCACGGGTGCCGCTCGAACAAATCCCGATTGTCGTCGGCCACCGCGGTCACCCGGTCGCGCCAGTCCGGCCCGGCCGGCTCCCGGCGCGGCATCCGCGCGTACACGGTGTCGAGCATGAGGTCGATCAGCTCGGCCTTGCCGGGCACGTAGGTGTAGAGCGACATCGGCGCGACCGCCAGCGCCTGGGCGACGCGCCGCATCGAGACCACGTCCAGGCCCTCCGCGTCGGCCAGCGCGATCGCCGCCTCGACGATCTTGTCGACGCTCTGCGCGGGTCGTGGCCCCCGCTGCCCGGTCGCCGGTTCGCGTGCCTCCCGCCACAACAACGAGAGGGTACGCGCGGGGTCCCCAGCGCTGCTGCGATCAGTTCCCGCCACGGGGAATATCCTCTCACCCGCAATTGTCGTACGCTGTACAACGTACGCCGTACAGAATAGGAGTTCCCATGCGAGTGACCGCCGCAGCCATTTCCCTGAACGTCGCCGACCCGGTCGCGTCGGCCAAGTTCGCCCAGGACCACTTCGGGTTCGCCGAGGAGATGGCGGCCGACGGCTTCGTCTCCCTGTCCCGCCCGGACACCGGCTTCAACCTGATCTACCTGCGTACCGGGCTGGAGACCTTCCAGCCGGAGAGCATGAAGGGCGACGTCCACGGGGTGCTCGTGGCGCTCGTCGTCGACGACATCGACACCGAGTACGCCCGAGTCCAGGCCGAAGGGGTGACCGTCGTGACCCCGCTGCAGACCGAGCCCTGGGGTGAGCGCTTCTTCCAGGTCGCCGACCCGAACGGGGTGATCATCCAGCTCGTCCAGTGGGTCTAGCTCGCCCCGGAAATTTCGGAAGTCCGCAGCCGCCCGTTCACCTCGGTGTCCGGGCGGCTGCCGCAATTTCGGTCGTCAGGAATCATGTCTACTTCCGAAAGACTTCCGGAAATCGTTGACAACGCGAAGGCGGGCGTCCCAAAATTCACCATCGACGAGCTTCGACGGGTGGCCGCCCAGCCACCCCCTCGCGAAAGGGACGTACGCAGTGAACGACATCCCCTCCCCCCGGGAGCTCCACCGACGAAATCGCGTCAAGCTGCTCATCGCGTCGGCCGGCGCGATCGCCCTGGCCGCCGCCTCGATGCTGCTGGCCGGCGTCGCCCACGCCGAGGCCGACCGGACGGTCACCTCCAACACCACCGGTACGCACAACGGCTACTTCTTCTCGTACTGGAAGGACAACGGCAACGTCACGATGACGCTGGGCGCGGGCGGTAGCTACAGCGTCCAATGGAGCAACATGAACAACATGGTGGTCGGCAAGGGCTGGAAGCCCGGCTCGAGCCACACCGTGAACTACTCGGGCTCGTTCAGCCCGAACGGCAACGGCTATCTGGCGCTCTACGGCTGGACCACCAACCCGCTCATCGAGTACTACATCGTCGAGAACTTCGGCAGCTACAACCCGAGCACGGGCGCCACTCGGCTGGGTTCGGTCACCACCGACGGCAGCACCTACGACATCTACCGCACCCAGCGGGTCAACCAGCCGTCGATCATCGGCACCGCGACGTTCTACCAGTACTGGAGCGTCCGGCAGTCACACCGCAGCAGCGGCACCATCACCACCGCCAACCACTTCAACGCCTGGGCGAGCCTCGGCCTGAACCTCGGCAGCCACGACTACCAGATCATGGCGACCGAGGGATACCAGAGCAGCGGCAGCTCCAGCATCACGGTCAGCGAGGGCAGCGGCCCCACCTCGCCGAGCCCGAGTGCGACTTCGCCCCGGCCGAGCACGTCGCCCACCTCGGGCGGCGGCACCGGCGCCTGCAAGGTGACGCAGTCGGTCAACGCCTGGAACAACGGCCTGACCGACAACATCACGATCACGAACACCGGAACGGCCGCGATCAACGGCTGGAACCTGAAGTTCACCCTCGCCTCAGGACAGACGATCACGTCCGGCTGGAGCGCCACCTACTCGCCGAGCAGCGGGGCGGTGACGGCGACGAACGTCAACTACAACGGCTCCATACCACCGGGCGGGTCGACCACCATCGGCTTCCAGGCGACGCATACCGGCAACACCGCGAATCCCAGCGGCTTCACGTTGAACGGCGCAGCCTGCAGCTGATCAGCGAGCGACTCCGGAATGAGAGACGGGT
>JABFYB010000144.1 GCA_013361475.1 Hamadaea sp. | reverse complement strand
GTGGTCGACGTCTTCGTCGTATCCCATCTCCATGACCACCATGTCCGGCTCCACACCGAACCGGTCCGCCAGGCTGCGTACGCCATCGGCGGCCTGACCAGCGGTCGCGCTCACGTTAGAGTGCCTCCCTTTCGACTTCGCCGCGTCAGCTAGACGGGCCGACCGGCACACACCGGTCAACGGGTAGTTCACACAGTTCTAGCCCCTTGCGCAAGTGGCGCACCGATCGGGGCGGGGACAAACTCACACGGCGAGCAGGCTACGCGCGGCGGACATGATCATGTCTTCGTTCACCAGGACCGTCTTGGCGGCCGGTCCGAGCGGGATGTACGTGTCGGCGGCGGCGACCCGGCGGACGGCGCCGACGTAGCCCGCGTCGACCAGCGCCGCGAGGACGCCTTCGGCCACTCCTCCCGATCGGCGGGTCTCGTCGACGATCAGGACTCGGCCGGTCGCCGCCGCTTCGCGTACCACATCTGCTTCGGGCAGCGGGGACAGCCAGCGCAGGTCGACCACGCGCGTGCCCACCCCCTGGGCGGCGAGTTGGGCCGCGACCCGCAGCGACATGCGCAGGCCGTTGCCGAAGGTGATGATCGTGAGCGCGTCGGCGTCGCCGACGCCGTAGGTGCGGGCGCGCCCGATCGGGACGTGTGTGGCGCCCCAGCGGTTGGGCGGCGGGTATTCGGCGAGCCACTGGCCGTCGCCGGATTCGTAGAGGTCACGCGTGTGGTACAGCGCGATGGGCTCGATGAAGGCGCTGACCGTGCCGTCCGCCTGCGCCGCGGCCAGGCAGGTACGCAGCATCGCGGCGGCGTCGTCGGCGCGGGCCGGGCAGGCGATCACGAGGCCCGGGATGTCCCGCAGCACGGCCAGCGAATTGTCGTTGTGGAAGTGGCCGCCGAAGCCCTCCTGGTACGCCAGTCCCGCGATCCGGACGACCATCGGGTTCCGGTAGCGGCCGCTGGAGAAGAACGCCATGCTGCCCGCCTCGCCGCGCAGCTGGTCCTCGGCGTTGTGCAGGTACGCCAGGTACTGGATCTCCGGCACCGGCAGCAGGCCGCCGAGCCCCGCGCCGTTGGCGAGCCCGAGGATGGTCGTCTCGTCGAGCATCGTGTCGAAAACCCGACTCGGCCCGAACTTCTCGCGGAGGCCCTTGGTGACGCCGTAGACGCCGCCCTTGGCCGCCACGTCCTCCCCGAACAGGACGACCGCCGGGTTCGTGACCAGGGCGTCGGCCAGCGTCGCGTTGATCGCCTGCGCCAGTGTCACCGGGCCGGTGGGTCCGGCGCCGCGCTTGACCGACAGCGGCCCCGCCGCGCGCTCGCCGGCCTCGGACACCACCCGCGCCACGCGCAGCGGCCGTCTCGGCGCCAACGGCGCGATCACCTCGGCCACGGTGGCCAGCTTCGGCTCGACCATGACCTCCTCGGCCGTCTTGCGTACCTGCCAGCCGATCTCGTCGTAGCGGGCCAGCAGCTCCTCCGGGGTGGCCAGGCCCGAGGCCACCAGCCGGGCCGCGGTCAGCAGCAGCGGATCACGCTCCGCGTCGGCCTCGATCTCGCGAGCGCTCCGGTAGCCCAGCTCGGCGTCCGCCCCCGCGTGGCCCATGAGGCGTACCGTGCGCAGGTGCAGGACCGCCGGTCGCCGGTGGCGGCGTACCCAGTCGGCCGCCTCCTGGGCCGCGCCGTAGGCCTCGGCGAGATCGGTGCCGTCGGCCTGGGAGTACCGCAGGCCCGGCTTCGACCGCAGGCTCGCCTCGATCCAGCCCGCCGGCGACTTCACGCTGATGCCGATCCCGTTGTCCTCGCAGACGAACAGCACCGGCAGCTTCAGCCCACTGTGGTCACACCACCCGGCCGCGTTGAACGCGGTCTGCGCCGACGCGTGGTTCACCGACGCGTCGCCGAACGAGCACACCACCACCGCGTCGGCCGGCCAGGCGCCGAGACTCCCGGCCACGTGCGGTTCCAGCTCCGATGATCCGACTGGTACGCGAGCCGCAGCGCTCTTCTTGCGGTGAGCGGTCGCCGCAGCTCGGGCGCGCTCGATCGCGTACCCGATGCCGACCGCCCGGGGCAGGTGCGACGCGATCGTGGAGGTGATCGGGACGACGTTGAGGGCGCGGTTGCCGAACACCTTGTGCCGGCCGCCCGCGATGGGTTCCTGCGCCGACGAGACGATGCCCCGCAGGACGTCCCGGACGGGATCGACGCCGGAGTCCTCGGGCTGCCCCGCGCGGACGCAGTAGAACGCGCCCGACCGGTAGTGCAGCAGGGCCGGGTCGCTGTAGCGGAGCGCCTCGGCGACGGCGGCGTTGCCCTCGTGGCCGGAGGACCCGATCGTGTAGAACCCCTCGCCGAATCCACGCAGCCAGCGCGCCGCCAGATCCAGGTGGCGGCTGGTCATCTGCGCGTCGAACAGGCGCAGCGCCCGATCCGGCGACAGCTCGCCCCACCCGGCCGTGGGCTCGGCCGGAACGGGCAGGGCCGCGACCGTCTTCCGGAACCGCTCGTCGAGATCTTGAGGAGTCGTCACGTTGGCCAGCATCGCGCACCGATGCGACATCAGCCAGTCACCGGACTGCCGAGGCATACGATCGGAACGTGCGGAGTATCGAGCAGACCGGCCGAACGCCCATTACCCGAGCCGATGTCGGCTTCCGGTCGGACCGCGGCCCGCTGCTCATCTCCCTGATGCTGTCCATCGGCCTGGTGGCGATCGACTCGACCGTCATCGCCACCGCCGTCCCCTCGGTGGTCGCGAGCCTCGGCGGCTTCCACCAGTTCCCCTGGCTCTTCTCGGTCTACCTGCTCGCGCAGGCCGTCACCGTGCCCATCTACGGCAAGCTCGCCGACCTGTTCGGCCGGAAACCGATGATGCTGCTGGGCATCGGGTTCTTCCTGGCCGGCTCCATCCTGTGCGGCCTCGCCTGGTCCATGGTCGCCCTGATCGTCTTCCGCGCGGTGCAAGGGCTGGGCGCCGGCGCCATCCAGCCGATGAGCATGACCATCGTCGGCGACGTCTACACGACCGCCGAACGAGGCAAGGTCCAGGGCTACATCGCCAGCGTGTGGGCCGTCTCCTCGGTGGTCGGCCCGACGCTCGGCGGCGTCTTCTCCCAGTTCGCCAGCTGGCGGTGGATCTTCTTCATCAACATCCCACTGTGCCTGCTCGCCGCCGTGATGCTCCTGCGCAACCTCCGCGAAGAGGTGGTACGCCGGAAGCCCGTCCTGGACTACCGGGGCGCGGTCCTGCTCACGTCCGGCGTGACGCTGCTGATCCTGGGGCTGCTCGAAGGCGGGGAGGCGTGGCCCTGGACGTCGTGGGCCGGGATCGGCGTACCGGCGGCCGGGCTGGCGCTGCTCGTCGGCTTCGTGCTCGTGGAACGCCGGGCGGCCGAACCGGTGGTGCCGTTGTGGGTCTTCCGGCGGCGGATCCTGCTCACGAGCAGCCTCGTCTCGGCCGGCGTCGGAATCGTCCTCTTCGGACTGACCTCCTACGTGCCGACCTATGTGCAGGGCGTCCTGGGGACCGGTCCGCTCGTCGCCGGCTTCGCGCTGGCCACGTTCACCCTCGGCTGGCCGCTCGCCGCGTCGCAGTCGGGGCGGGCGTACATGCGGTTCGGGTTCCGCACCACGGCGATCATCGGAAGCTCGGTGGCGATCACCGGCTGCCTGCTGACCACCCTCCTGGGTACGCACACCCCGGTGTGGGTGGTGGGCGCGGTGTGCTTCGTCGTCGGCCTCGGCATGGGCTGGACGGCCGCCCCCACCCTCATCGCCGCGCAGACGACCGTCGGCTGGTCGGAACGCGGGGTGGTGACCGCGGCCAACTTGTTCGCCCGCTCGGTCGGCGGCGCGGTCGGCGTCGCCTTGTTCGGCGCAGTCGCCAACTTCGCGCTGCCCGACCTGGCCGCAGCGTCCAGCCACGTCTTCCTGTCGATCGCAGTCGTCGCGATCCTCATGGGGGCCGCGGTGGTGGCGATGCCGCGTACGCCGGTCACGGCTCAGTAGCGCGGCGTCGCGGCGCGACGCGCGGCACGCCGGAATTCTGGCGATTTGCCGGATTTAGCGCAAAGATAGAGGTCGTGAAGCGCTGGGGCCTGCTCGCCTGCACCCTCCTCCTCATGGGACTCGGGATGCCGGCCGACGCCGCTCCCCACCCGGCCGGATCCACGGACGCCGTGCTCGTCGGAGCGGGCGACATCGCCGCCTGCGGCAGCGGCTCGGCGCGTACGGCGAAGCTGCTGGACGACATCGCGGGCACGGTGTTCACCCTCGGCGACAACGTCTACCCGGACGGCAGCGCCCGCAACTTCGACCGCTGCTACGCCCCGACCTGGGGCCGCCACCGCGACCGGACCCGGCCGACCGTCGGCAACCACGACTACCGCACCGACGGCGCCGGGCCGTACTTCGCGTACTTCGGCAAGAGCGCCGGCGATCCCGCCCGGGGGTACTACTCCTACGACCTCGGCGCCTGGCACGTCGTCGTGGTCAACTCGAACTGCGACCAGGTCGACTGCGACAAGCAACTGCGGTGGCTGGACGCCGACCTGACCGCGTCCAAGGCCGAGTGCACCGTCTCGATGTGGCACCACCCGCTGTTCACCTCAGGCCTCGATCACCGGCCGGCGAAGTGGATGAGCCCGTTCTTCCAGACCCTGTACGCCCACGGCGTCGAACTGAACCTGAGCGGTCACAACCACAACTACGAGCGGTTCCAGCCGCTCGACGGGGACGGCCATGTGGACCTCGACCGGGGTGTGCTGCCGATCGTGGTCGGCACCGGCGGCGCGTCGCACTACGGCTTCGACCGCGTACGCCCCCACTCGCTCGTGCGGAACGACGACACCTACGGCGTGCTCAAGCTGAGCCTGCGCGCCGACTCGTACGCGTACCAGTTCGTGCCGGTGGCCGGGAAGTCGTTCACCGACTCCGGCTCCGGAACATGCCACTGAGGGTGTTCGGAGGCGGCTACAGTGCACGGGATGAGCGCCGTCGAGATCGCCGCCCCGATCACCGCCGTCACCGTCTTCCCCGATCGCGCCCGGGTCACCCGATCCGGCGTCACCGCCCTGAGCTCCGGCGAACAACAGGTCGCGATCGGCCCACTGCCACTCGGCCTGCTGCGCGACTCGATCCGGGTCACCGGCCGGGGCCCGGCGACCGTGCTCGGCGTCGACCTGATCACCCGGCGCGCCGCCGAACCGGACGACGAACTCGTGACCGCGCTGGAGGCCGAACTCCGCGAGATCGACGCTCAGGTCGCCGGGCTCGCCGACGCCGATCAGGTCGCCACCGCGCGGGTCGCCTTCCTCGAACGCCTCGCGATGCGTACGGCGAGCGCCCTGTCCACGGCCGAGATGGAGCGCGTGGGCGCCTTCGCCGACGGCCTGGACGCGCAGCACACGGAGGTGCTGAAGGCCCGGCGCGAACGCGAACGCCTGCGCGACGACCTGCTCAAGCGCCGGGCGGCCGCCGAACGCCGGCTGGCCGATCTCCGAGGCCGCCGGCAGCCCGACCGATTGCTCGCGGTCGTCACGCTGACCGCCGACGAGGAGGGCGAGGTCGACCTCGATCTCAGCTACGTCGTCACCGGCGCGAGCTGGACCAGCAGCTTCGACCTGCGGCTGACCGGGGAACGGCTCGCCCTGAGCTGGTACGCCCTGGTCACCCAGCAGACCGGCGAGGACTGGCCGGAGGCCGACCTACGCCTGTCGACTGCCCGGCCGGCGGGCGCGCTCTCGGTGCCCGAACTGGACCCGTGGTACGTCGACGTCCACCGGCCGCTGCCGCCGGCGCCCGGTTTCGCCCTGGCGGCCGAGGTCAGCGACATGGCGGTGGGCGCCGCGATCCCCCGTTCGCCGGCCGCCGCCCCTCCGGCGCAGACCATGGCGAAGCGGGCGGCCCCGATGCGGGACTCGTTCGCCGCCGTCGAGCAGGGCCCGGTGGCGGCCACCTACCGTCCGCAACGGCCGATCGCCGTACCGGCCGACGGGACCGGTCACCGCACCGTCATCGGCACCTTCGAGATGCAGGCGCGCCTCGACTACGTGACCGCCCCGGTCAAGGCCGAGGAGGCGGTGCTGCGCGCGACCGTCGTCAACTCGACGACGCATACGCTGCCGCCCGGTCGCGCCTCCCTCTTCCACGACGGCGACTTCGTCGGAGCGACCTCGCTGGAGCCGTGGGCGCCCGAGGAGGAGCGCGAACTCGCCCTGGGCGTCGACGACCGCGTACGCGTGGAGCGGGAACTGACCAAGCGCAGCGCCTCCAAGGCGACGCTGGGCAGCACCCGCCGGACCGAGACGGAGTACGAGATCCGCGTCGCCAACCACGGCGATCACCCGATCACGGTCACCGTCCTGGATCAGCTGCCCGTCACCCGCGACGGCGCGATCACGGTGAAGGAGACGATCGCCGAACCCGCCCCGGCCGAGCGCTCCGACCTCGGCGTCCTCACCTGGAAGCTGGCCCTGGCTCCGCAGGGTGCGGCGAAGATCCGATTCGGCGTACGCGTCGAGGCGGCGAAGGGTGTGGAGATCGCGGGCTGGCGAGACTAGCCGGGGCTCAGCTCGCCTGGGCGATCTTCATGAGGACGAAGAAGACCGCGACGATCACCAGGATCATGAAGAACGCCTGGCGAGTGTGCGACATGTAACCGCTGAAGGCGGCCTTCTTGGCCGCCTTCGCTTTGGGTACGCCGGCCTTGGCGCCTCTCCAGCCGCTCCGAGCCCCCTTCATCCGCACCCATCGGGCACCCATGAGCATGCCCAGACCCAACCCAATGGCGACGAAGACGACCGCGCCCTCCTTCATGGACACGAAGGTAACGGCACGCTCACCCGGCGTAAATCGGACGATTGCGCTATTGCGTTCGACCGGGGCACCGCAGCCGTCGGAAGATCGCTAAAGTGCCGCCCGTGGACGACCACCGGCTCACCGACGAACGGCTCTGCTGGCTCGCGGTACGCGACCAGATCGAGGCGAAGACGCGACCGTCGCTGCTCATGCGCATCCTCAGCGCGGGCAGCAGCCGGTACGGCCACGACGAGGCGCGCAGCCATCAACGGGACCACATGGGCGCGTACGCCGAGGCGGTGTTCGACGCCGCGCAGGAGCTGAGCGCCGACGACCGGCGGATCCTGCGCCGCAACGGCGTGGTGCCGGACTGGTTCCTGGCCCGAGTGCGGGAACTCTACCGGGACGACCAGCTGCGGGACCGGTAGGTCAGCCGGGCCATTTCCCGGTGAGGCGGCGGAAGCTCTGCGCGCCGCCACGGTCGACGGCCGCCTTGACGACGGCGAAGATCGCACCCTGGAGCGCCGCCGCGAGCATGATCTCCGGCCAGTGGCTGCGTTCGTCGGTCGGCTTGGGCGCGTCCGGTTCGCCGGAGGCCAGCTTCCAGACCTGCTTGAACGCAATACCGGCGAGGACGCCCGCCAGCGCGCC
>JABFYB010000309.1 GCA_013361475.1 Hamadaea sp. | reverse complement strand
TGATCGTCGGAAGCCGACAATCTTGGCGGTCCGCGGCTCGATGATCGTCGGAAGCCGACATTCATCTCACTAAAACGCCCACGATCGTCGGAAGCCGACGATCTTGCGCCGCGCCGCGCCGCGCCGCGCTGCCCCGCCAGCCGAAGCGTCGATCAGGGCCGCCGGGGCGCGACACGCCGGACGGACGGGACCGTAGGTTCATGATCAACGCGAACGGGGTCGGCGTAAATGGGGGTCCCCGATGTCGGACCCAGCCGGTAGGTTCGACGGATCGGGCCGGGCCGGCTGGGGAGGGGGCTGCGGATGCCACAAGGCGGGATCTTCTGCGTCGAGGGACAGTGGCATCGCGACCTGCGGGACCGCAGCTCGGTCCGATCGACGCTGGAGCTGCTCGAACGGCACCGTGGCATCCGATTCATCCACAAGGATGTGGCCGCCCCCGACGAGCTGACCTATTTCCTCGACCGCTGGACGCTGCGGCAATACTCGGACTACACGGTGGGCTTCTTCGCGATGCACGGGGAGCCCGGCCGGCTGTGCCTGACCGACTGGCACAGCGTCGAGCTGGACGAGATCGCCGATCAGCTCGCGGGCAAGTGCGCGGGTAAGCGTCTCTATTTCGGCAGCTGCTCGGTGATGCAGGGGTCGGAGGCGAAGCTGCACACGTTCCTGCGCGCGACCGGGGCGGCGCTCATGTGCGGCTTCTCCCGCCAGGTCGACTGGGTCGAGTCGGCCGCGTTCGAGACGGTGCTGCTCGACGTGCTGGCCACCGGCCAGCGGCACAACGCGACCGAGCTGCGCATCGGGTCACGGCAGTGGGCGCCGCTGGCGGCGTACCTGGGGTTCCGGATCGTCTACGCCAACGGGCGGGTGTGGCGACCGGGCGCGGCCAAGGCCGGCGTACCGCGCCAGGTCATCCACTCACCGTCCTAGGGGCTGCTCCAGCCGGACGCTGATGGTCCGGGTCACGTAGCCCAGGTGCTCGTTCAGCCGTCGCATGTCGGCGTTGCCGCGTTGCGTCCAGGTGTAGATCTCGCGCAGACCCCTGGTCGCGGCCCAGTGCAGGGTCGCGCGTTTGACGGCCGAGGCCACGCCTCGCCCACGCCAGTCACGGCGGACGGTCGTGAAGGCGTTCTCGGCGCGGTCGGTCTGGTCGGTGTCGAGGATCAGGCCCGCGGTGCCGATCAGGTCGCCGGTGGCGTCGTCGATCGCGATGAACGTCGCGCTCGGCTCGCCCAGCCACTCGTCCTCCCACTCGGGCAGCGTCACCTTCATCGGCGCGCTCACCGCCATGTCCGCGATCCCGGGCAGACCCAGCGGCTCATAGGCTTCGCGCCACAGTTCCGGCCGCTCAGCCACGGTCACCAGGGATACGCCCAGCGGTGCGACCGGCGCTGGTTCGTCGCCGACGGCGCGGACCTGTTCCACCTGGCGATCGACTTCGACGAAGCCGTAGCGCTCGGCGAAGGCGGCCGACCCGGCGTCGTCGGCGTTGCCGGAGGCGGCCGGGAAGCCCCGGCGGCGCGCCTCCCCGACCAGGTACGCCAGCACTTCGGCGCCGATGCCCTGCCGCCGGTACTCGGGCAGTACCCAGGGTGCGACCGAGCCGGTGCCGCCGATGCTCGACGGGATCAGGCCGCCTGCGGCGACGAGTACGCCGTCGCGCTCGACCACGAAGAGTTGCCGTTCCGCGGAGGCACGCGACTTCAGCTCCTCCAGCGTCGCCGTACGCTCATAGGGGTAGACCGCCAGGCGGACCGAGCGCCACGCCTCGTAGTCGGCGTCGGCGGACACTTCGCGGATCGTCAAGCTGCTCACGCGACGCACCGTAGCGGTCGGCCCGTTGGGCTGTGAAACCATTTTCGGCCAACCCGATTTACCGAATGACATGGGGGACGAACCTGGCACCGGTGTCGGTGATCAGGCCGGACGTCTCGCGGATCCCGAGCCCGGCGGGCTCGCCGTCGACCACCCACGCGCCCAGCACCGGCCGTACGCCGTCGAACTCGGGGAGCGCGTAGAAGGCTTGGTAGCACTGCGGCCCGTCGGCTGCCTCGCCGATGGTGAAGCCGGGTGTGACGATCTGCACACCCGCGCCTTCCCGGCCGAGCAGCGGTTTGGCGACGTAGCCGTGGATGACCAGGTCACGCGGCCCGTCGAGGTACGCGGGCAGCAGGTTGGGGTGCCCGGGGTGGCGTTCCCAGAGGATGGCGAGCAGCGCCTTGTTCGACAGCAGCATCTTCCAGGCGGGCTCCACCCAGCGCGGCCCGCGACCGGACAGCGCGAGGTCGAGCAGGTGGCCGCCGAACTGGTCGCCGACCAGCCACTCCCACGGGTAGAGCTTGAAGATCGTCTTGATCTCGCGGTCCTGCTCGTCGACGAACCGGCCGCCCCGGCCGAGGCGGCCGGGGTCCCAGCCGATCTCCTCCATGGGCAGGCAGACGGTGTGGTGCCCGGCCAGCTCCGCGCATTCCTGCAGGTAGCTGACGGTGACGTAGTCCTCGCCGATCTCGTCGGCGGTGGTGAACGCGAGGTGCAGCGGCCCGGAGATCGGGTGCTTGCGCCAGACGTCGACCAGCCGCTCGTGCAGCGAGTTCCACTGGTCGGCGTCGGGGAACCGGTCCTCGAGCCAGAACCATTGCGGGCCGGCCGCCTCCAGCAGCGACGTCGGGGTGTCCGCGTTGTACTCCAGCAGCCGCGCCGGTCCGGAGCCGTCGTAGCGCAGGTCGAACCGGCCGTAGAGGCTGATCTCGCGGTCGCGCTCCCGCCACGACCGCTCGATCAGCTGCACGACGCGGGGGTCGGTGATGCCGTAGTCGGCGTATCGGGCGGTGGCGACGACGTGTTCGACCGCGTCGAGGCACATCTGGTGCAGCTCGGCGACGACCTCTTCCAGCCGCTCGACCTCGGCCAGGGTGAACTCGTAGTACGCCGACTCGTCCCAGTAGGCGGTGGGCCGGCCGGACTCGTCGGGCAGCACCGCGTAGTGCAGTCCCTGCTCTTCGACGATGCGCTGCCAGTCCGGCCGGGGTTGGGTGGTGACTCGGCGCATCAGCTTCCGCCGCCGAAGTGCCCGCCGAAGCCGCCGCGGGTGAACGACCCGCCGGTGACCTTGCCGGTGCCGCCTCCGCCGTGGCCGCCGTAGTACCAGCGTCCGTGCCCGCCGGAGCGGCAGTAGCTGGAGTCGATGCGCTGCATGGTGCTGGGGTCGACACAGTCGCGTCGGTTGTCGCGGTAGATGGCGAAGCCGCAGCAACCCAGCACGACGACGCCGATCACGCCGTACGCGACGTGCTTGGACTTGAACTTCCGCTGCGGCTGGGCGTTCTTCACCGGCGTGGGCGCGTTCATCTGCACCTTCCCGCGCCGTCGTCTGCGGCGGCGCTTCCTCCCCGCGCTGTTGGTCATGAGCGGCGACGATACCCGGCCCCCGCAAGGGTTGCGCAGGTCAGCTAGTCTTCCGCGCCATGAGTGATGTGCTCGACGGTCTGGTCGGTTCGGTCGCGTTCACCGCGGTCGGCGTACTGCTGTTGCTCGGCGGGTTTCTGCTGGTCGACTGGTTGACGCCAGGGCCGCTGCGCCACCAGATCTGGAGCGAGCGCAACCGCAACGCGGCGCTGTTCCTCGCCTCGGCTCTGGTCGGAGTGGGCGCGATCGCGTTCACCTCGATCTTGACCACGTACGCCGAGTTCTGGGTCGGGCTGGTGTCGACCGCCGTCTACGGCACCCTGGGGCTGCTGCTCATGGCGGGCGCGTTCTGGCTGCTCGACCTGCTGACGCCGGGGAAGCTGGGCGAGATGATCGTCGATCCCGAGCCGCATCCGGCGGTGTGGGTGAGCGCGGCGTCCAACGCGGCGATCGCCGCGATCGTCTGCGCCGCCATCTCCTAGCGCGGCGATCTTCCAAGCTTGGCCGCCTAAGCTGGCGGCGTGGGGGATGTCTACGTCATCGAGACCGGGGTCGTCGAACTCGTCGAGGACCCCGACGAGCCGGACGCCTGGACGCTGGTCGTCAACGGGATGCCACAGTCGCACGTGAACCTCGCCGATCCGGTGATGATCGCGTTCGACTACGTGCGCCGGTCGCTGAAGATGATCGAGCTGCTGTTGCCGGCCGGGCCGTTGCGCGTCCTGCACCTGGGCGGGGGCGGGCTTAGCCTGCCGCGCTGCCTGTCGCTGCTGCGGCCAGGCAGCGAGCAGACGGTCGTCGAGATCGATCCGCTGCTGGCCGATCTGGTCGCCGAGAAGCTGCCGTTGCACCCGGACTCGGGGATCACCGTGACGATCGGCGACGCCCGGGACGCGCTGGCGGCTGCTCCGCCGCAGGAGTACGACCTGATCATCGCGGATGTCTTCACCGGTTCGGCGGTCCCCCGGCATGTGACGAACGCCCAGTTCGTGAAGCTGGCGGCGGCCGCTCTCGCACCGGGCGGGGTCTACCTCGCCAACGTGATCGACGGCCGGCCGCTGATCTTCCTGCGCGGCCTGATCCAGGCGGTTCGCGACGCGTTCGGCGATGTGGTGGTCGCCGCGGAGGAAGACGTCTTCGCCGAGCAGGTACGCGGAAACTTCCTCCTCGTCGGCTCGGACCGGGATCTGCGGCAGCTGACGGAGCTGCCCGAGGACGACCCGTATGACCTCGTCGTCAAGCGGGGCAAGGAGTTGAGCCGGTTCTTGGCCGGGGAAATGCCTAACCGCTGATCTCGTTGCCGGGGTGGGCGCGGTCGTAGGCGTCGCGGGCTTCGGCGATGACTTCCTTGTGCGCCGCCGACCAGTCGGTGAGCTGCCGGACGAGGTGGGTCAGGCTCGCGCCGAGATCGGTCAGCCGGTAATCGACCTGGGCGGGGACGGTCGGGTAGACCGTGCGCACCACCAGACCGTCGCGCTCCAATCGGCGTACCGACAGGGTGAGCATGCGCTGGGAGATGCCGTGGATGGCGCGCTGGAGTTCCCGGAAGCGCCGCGGCCCGCCGGCGAGTTCGACGATCACCAGCACCGACCATTTGTCGCCGAGGCGCGCCAGCACGTCGCGGATGCCGCAGTCCGGGTGGTCCTCATGCCCGCACGGTTCGAGGTCGGCCACCAGGGTGGTTACCGCGGTGTGCGTGGGTGACATGAAACTGCCTCCTTGTCGCCGGTGTGCGGGGATCTCAGGATCGGGGCATGACTGACACGATCTTGGTGACCGGGGCGAGCGGGAATCTCGGCCGGGCCACCCTTGCAGCGTTGCACGCCCGCGGCGTCGCGGCGACGGGCGGCAGCCGTACGCCGGGTGCTGGGATGCGCCGCGTCGACTTCGCCGATCGCTCCACACTGGAGCTGACCGGGGTCGCGACGCTGGTGCTGGTCTCCGCCGGGTACGCCGAGGACGACGAGGTCGTCGAACGGCATGCGAACGTCGTGGCCGCAGCGGCGCGAGACGGCGTACGGCACCTGGTCTACACCAGCCTGACCAGCGCCGGGGACCACCTCGGCTTCGCCTTGGCCCATCGGGCGACCGAGCGGCTGGTGCGGGCGAGCGGCGTACCGTGGACGATCTTGCGCAACGGGCTGTACGCCGAGCTGTTCGGTGCGCTGCTGATGTGGGTCGGCGACGGGGTGGAGTCGGCGTACGGGGACGGGGCGCTGGCGGCGGTCACCCGGGCGGATCTGGCGGAGGCGGCCGCGATCGTCGCCGCCGATCCGGCTCGCCACGCCGGTCGCACCTACGACCTCGTCGGTACGCCCATCACAGCTGCCCAGGTGGCCGACCGGCTCGGCGTGCCGCATCGGACGATCGGCCTGGGCGAGCTGCGCCGGCGGCTGCTCGGGCTGCCGGAGCTGCTGCCGTTCCAGCCGCCGATGATCGCGTCGATCGCGACCGGCGTACGCCACGGCTTCCTGGCCGCCACCGGTCCCGACCTGGCCGACCTGCTCGGGCGGCCGGTCCAGGATCCGGTGGCGATGGCGGTGGCCGCCGCGTCGGCTACTCGGCCCGCGGTCGCCGGGCAGCCGCAAGCGGTCCTACGCCCGTAGCCAGCGGGTGCGGCTAGGCCGGTGGCACGAGGCGGTAGCCGACGCCACGGATGGTCAGGATCATCTTCGGGTCGTGCTGGTCGTCGCCGAGCCGTTGACGCAGCCGCTGGACGTGCACGGTGACGGTGTTGGAGTTCTGGACGCCGCCCCACACCGCGTCGTGGATCTGTTCGCGGGTGACTACCTTGTCGGCGTTGGACATCAGTAGTTGCAGCAGCCGCAGTTCCCGCATCGGGATGCGTACGGGTTGCCCGCGCAGCTGCACGGTGAGGCTGCCGGGGTCGAGTTGCAGTTCGCCGACCTGCAGCAGGGGTCCTTCGGCAGGCATGGGGCGTAAGGCGAGCAGCATCGGCAGCAGTTCGCCGATGCGGTAGGGCCGGGCGACGCAGGCGGCGGCACCGGCGGCGAGGGCTTCGGCCGCGGCCGGGCCGTCGCCGTCGGACACGCCGAGCACGACCGGGATGCCGGTCCGCGACGCGAGCGTACGCACGAACGCGGCGCCGCCGATGGTGGGCAGCGCGGTCGCGGCGAGGACCGCGTCCGGGTGCTCGGCACCGGCGATGAGCAGGGCCTCAGCCCCGTCCGAGCAGGTGATCGCGCGAATGGCGTGATCACCCAGCTCGTCTGCGACCCGGGAGGCGACCTCCGGATCGGGATCAGCGACCAGCAGCACGACCACAGGTCACCCGAAGCGACCGGTGATGTAGTCCTCGGTCCGCTTCTCTCCCGGGTTGGTGAAGATCTTGGAGGTGACGTCGTACTCGATGAGGCGGCCCGGGTCGCCGGTCTGCGAGATCGAGAAGAACGCGGTGCGGTCGCTGACGCGGGCGGCCTGCTGCATGTTGTGGGTGACGATGATGATCGTGTAGTCGTTCTTCAGCTCGAAGATGAGGTCCTCGATCGCGCCTGTCGAGATCGGGTCGAGCGCGGAGCACGGCTCGTCCATCAGGACGACCTGCGGTTCGACGGCGATCGTGCGGGCGATGCACAGGCGCTGCTGCTGACCGCCGGACAGGCCGGCGCCCGGCTTGGTGAGCCGGTTCTTGACCTCGTCCCACAGGTTGGCGTGCTTGAGCGCCTTCTCGCAGGCGTCGTCGAGGGCGTTCTTCTTGCGTAGGCCGTTCAGGCGCAGCCCGGCGACCACGTTGTCGTAGATCGACATGGTGGGGAACGGGTTGGGGCGCTGGAACACCATGCCGATCGAGCGGCGTACCGCGGTGACGTCGACGGCCCGGTCGTAGATGTCCTGGCCGTCCATGGTGAGCCGGCCTTCGACCCGGGCGCCGGGCAGCACCTCGTGCATGCGGTTGATCGACCGCAGGAAGGTCGACTTGCCGCAGCCCGACGGGCCGATGAGGGCGGTGACCGACCGGGGCTCGATGGTCATCGTGATGTCCTCGATGGCCTTGAACTGTCCGTAGTACGCGGTCACCCCGACCGCTTCGATGCGCTTCGCCAT
>JABFYB010000395.1 GCA_013361475.1 Hamadaea sp. | reverse complement strand
CGGTCGCCATCAGCTGACCGGACGTGCGAAGCTGTGGATCATGACGCAGCTCTTCCACCCCGGTCAGCACATCCTGTTCATCGGCGACAGCATCACCGACTGCGGCCGCCGCGACCACATGGCGCCGTACGGCGACGGCTACATGAGCCTGGTCCGGGCCTTCGTCACTGCCCGGCGGCCGGAACTGCACCTGCGCTGGACCAACCGTGGCATCGGCGGCAACACCGTGCGCGACCTGGCCGGGCGCTGGGACGACGACGTCCTGGCCGCCGGACCGGACTGGCTGTCGGTCATGATCGGCATCAACGACGTGTGGCGGTATTTCACCGGCCGCGCCGACGAGGCCGTCCCGCTGGACGAGTACGAGCGGACTCTGCGCCAGTTGCTGCGCAGTGCGGTCGACGCGACCGGATGCCGGCTGATCCTGGCCGACCCGTACATCATCGAAGCCGATCCCACCGACGGTCAGCGGATCGAAACCGGCCGGTACGCCAAGGTGGTCGAAGCCCTCGCCGAGGAGTTCTCCGCCATCCACGTACGCACCCAGCAGGCCTTCGACCGAGCGCTGACGGTGACGAAGTCGGCCGACTGGGCGCACGACCGGATCCACCCGAACCTGCCCGGGCACGCGATCATCGCCGAGGCGTACCTGGCGGCGCTGGGTCTCTGACGGCGTCGGCCCGGCCGTGGGGTAGGCCGGGCCGTGACCGCGATCAGCTGAGCACGCCGCGCTCGGCCCCGTCGAGGATCTGGGCGATGACGTCGGCGACCGCCCCGTCGTCGCAGCCCCCGACCACGACGTCGGCGGCGGCGCGTACCGCCGGGTGGCCGTCGCCGACCGCCGCGCCGAGCCCGGCGACGCGCAGCATCGGGATGTCGTTGGGGTTGTCGCCGACCGCCGCCACCTGGTCCAGCGGTACGCCCCAGTGGCCGGTCAGCCAGGTCAGCGCGGTGCCTTTGTCCACACCGGACGGCAGCAGCTCCACGTAGGTGGGTTCGGAGACGACGACGGTGACGTCAAGCGCGGCGGCCTTCTCGGTGACGCGCTCAGCGACGGCCGTCGAAGCACAGACGATCATCGCCTTGCTGACCTCGGTGGGCGGCAGATCCGACCAGTCACCGACGGCTTCGACCGTGACCCGGTCGCGGGCGGCGTACGCGTCGATCAGCGGCGACGTCACGACCCGGAAGGCCTGGCCGCCGCGGAAGGCGACGCCGGCGGCGTCGCCGTCGAGGGCGTCGAGCAGCTCGGTCGCCGCCGCCCAGACGGGCGCGGGCAGGCGACGGTCGAGGAGGACCTCACCGGTCGACAGGTCGCAGATGAGCGCGCCGTTGAGGAGGATCGCCGGTCCGGTGAGGTTCAGTTCGGCGTAGTACGGCGCGGCCGACTCCCGGCTGCGGCCGGTGGCGATGACGACCTCTCCCCCACCCGCCCGGAACCGGCGCAGCGCCTCGCGGCTACGCGGCACCATTCGCAGCCGCCGGTCGACCAGCGTGCCGTCGAGGTCGGTCACCAGCCAGCGGTAGGTCACGGCGTCACCTCGTGACTGGCGGCGAAGGTGTCGAGCACGACGCTGCCGTCGACGGCGAGCGTGCCGACGGTGGCGAGATAGCCGGGGCCGAGCCAGTTCGCGGTGGCCGGCGTACCGGCTGGGCGCAGGCCGAGGAACCGGCCGCCGGCTTGCCGCACGAGCAGGGCCCCGGCGGCGAGGTCCCAGGCGTTGACGCTCAGGCCGAGGGCGACGTCGGCCCAGCCCGCGGCGACGTGCGCCAGGGACAGGGCGGCGCTGCCCGGCCGGCGCAGGGTGCGGTACTCGGTGAGCAGCCGGCCCAGCCGGCCCAGCGCCGGTTCGCCTTCGGCGCGCAGCTCCCGGGGGCTGGGGTAGCTGGTGATCAGCAGCGCTTCGGTCTCGGCCGTCGCACCGGCGCTGCGCATCGGGCTTCCGTTGTGGTACGCGCCGTCGGGGCCGGCGGTGAACAGATCGTCGCGGACGGGGTCGTAGATCGCCCCGGCGACCACTTCGCCGTCGACGACAGCCGCGACCGATGTGCAGAAGAACGCGAGTCCGGCGACGAAGTTCGCGGTGCCGTCGATCGGATCGACGTACCAGTGCACCGATCCCTCGCCGATGGCGCCACCCTCCTCGCCGACGATGCGGCTGTCGGGGACGGCCGCGAGGATCAGCTCACGGATCTTGGCCTCGGCCGCCCGGTCGTGGACGGTGACCGGGTCGTGGCGGTCCCGTTTGAACTCCATGTCCGGCCGGGACCGGAACGCGGCGCGGAGCTGGTCGGCGACGCAGGTGGCGGCGTCGGCGGCGACGAGGGTCAGGTCGGTCACGCGACCGCTCCCTTCAGCAGGTCGAGCAGCCCGGCGGGGTCGTCGACGACGGCGTCGGGTTCGGCGGCGACCTCGAACGGCTTGTCGTGGGTGTCCCGGGCGATCATCAGGATGGTGGCGCCGACCCCGGCGCGGCGGCCGCAGACGACGTCCCGGTCGAAGTTGTCGCCGACGTACCAGGCCTGATCCGGGGTGATGCCGAGGCTCCGGCAGGCCACGCCGATCATGTCGGGGTGCGGTTTGCGGATGCCGATCTCGTCGCTGTAGATCTGCAGCGCGAACTGTTTGTCCAAGCCGGCCGCGGTGAGCCAGTCGCGGTGGACGATCCCGGACAGCGCGTTGCTCACGATGCCGACCGGCAGCCCCTGGTCTTCGCACCAGCTGAGCAGGTCGATCAGACCGGCCCGCGCCTGGCGCTGGGAGCGCAGTTCGCCCATGCGCCGGCACAGCGGCCAAGCCTGGGTCGCGACGACGGTGCGGGCCTGCTCCGGCCAGTCGATGGCGACGAAGTCGCGCCAGAACATCACCGGGGTGAGTTCGGCCGGGTCGGGGATCCGCGACATGGCGTCCTTCCAGGCCGAGTCGGCGGCGGCGCCGGCCAGGATGTCGCGGCGTACCGCGGGAAGGTCGAGCGCGTCGCAGTGGCAGGCGCGGAGCAGCTCGCAGACGTCGGCCGCCAGCTCGTCGGCCCAGCTGTCGCGGCGGGTGGTCTGCACCACCACGCCGCCGAAGTCCAGCAGCAGGGCGCGGGGCAGGGTGAGGCTCATCGGGCTCCTCCGGTGGTGACGACGGCCTCGCCGGGTTCGGTGCGGCCGGTGGCCAGATCCCAGCCGGGCATCCGGCGGCCGTCCGGCCCGTACAGGTGCAGATCGGCGGCGGCCGCCCAGGCCACCATCGTGGCGCCCGGCCGGGCGTCGACGGCGCGGAAGGTCTGGGCGAACAGTTCCGTTCCCCGGCAGCGCAGCTGGACGGTCCAGCTCGATCCGGTGGGCAGCACCGTCTCGACTTCGGCGGGAGCCTGCCAGGCGCCGTCGGGGACGTCGTCGGCGGCGGCGGCCAGGTGCAGCGCTTCGGGGCGTACGCCGATCGTCGCGCCGACCGGGGGTTTGCCCGCGATGTCGGCGACGAACGCGGCCAGGTGCGTCTCGATGCCGTCGCCGGTGTGGTCGCCGAGCGGGACCAGGTTCATCGGCGGGCTGCCGACGAAGGCGGCGACGAAGACGCTCGCCGGGCGTTCGTAGATGTCCATCGGCGCGCCGAGTTGCTCCACGACGCCCTCGTTCATGACGGCGACGTGGGTCGCCATGGTCATGGCTTCGAGCTGGTCGTGGGTGACGAGGACGACGGTGGACCCGGATCGCTGATGGATGCGTTTGAGCTCGGCGCGCATCTCCAGCCGCAGGCGTGCGTCCAGATTGGACAGCGGTTCGTCGAGCAGGAGCACTTCCGGGTCGACGGCGAGCATCCGGGCGAGTGCGACCCGCTGCTGCTGGCCGCCGGACAGCTGGGAGGGGTAGCGGGTGGCGTAGTCGGCGATGCGGAGCATCTCCATCGCCGAGCGTACGCGCTGGTCTCGTTCGGCGGCCGGCGTCTTGCGCATCCGCAGCCCGAACTCGATGTTGCCGGTCACCGTCATGTGGGGCCAGAGCGCGTAGCTCTGGAAGACCAGTCCCATACCGCGCCGTTCCGGGGGCACGTAGACGCCTTGCTCGACGCTGTCGAGCAGTTTCGCCCCGACCCTGATGTCGCCGGCGGTGGGCTGTTCCAGGCCCGCGATCATGCGCAGCGTGGTCGTCTTGCCGCAGCCGGACGGTCCGAGCAGGCACATGAAGGCCCCGTCGGGGATGACCATGTCCAGGTCGCGGACGGCGTACTGGCCGGAGAGGTAGCTCTTGCTGACGCGCTGTAGTTCGATCCGGGGCATGTCTATCCTCCGAGCCCGCTGGAGAGGTTGCTCTTGGTGAGTCGCTGTGCCAGGTAGGTCACCGCGAAGGAGACGGCGGCGATGACGAGGACCGCCGCGTTGGCCTGCTGGGTGTAGCCGTAGTCGACCAGATGGATCGACAGCGTGGTCAGCAGTGGCATCCCGGCGGTGGCCAGCATGATGACGATGGAGAGCTCCTTGATGCCGGAGATGAACGGCAGGACCACGCCGGTGGTCAGCGCGCCCTTCTGGATCGGGATGACGATGCGCCACATCCGCCGCAGCCAGCCGGCTCCGACGACCTGCGCGGCCTCCTCCGGCTCCTTGCCGAGCTGCATCATGGCGGCGATGCCGGACCGTGAGGAGTACGGCAGATGCGTCACGACCATGACGAGGACCAGCAGGGTAACGGTGCCGTAGAGGGCCGGGATCGGTCCGCGGGGCACGGCGAACAGGGTCAGGTACGCCGCGGCGAACGCGATGCCGGGAACCAGGTAGGGCAGGAACGACACCTGGCGCAGCGTGCCGGCGATCCGGGGGCTGCCGCTGCGGACGACGACGTAGCCGACGAGCAGGCCGAGCAGGCCGCAGAGCACGGCGGACAGTCCGACGATGCGGACGCTGTTCCACAGCGCTTCGTACAGTTCACCCCCGACGAGCAGCCCGTGCGGGAAGCCGACAGCGTCGGGGATCTTGTCGGCGACCCAGAACTTCAGCGTGAAGTTGTCGGCGGAGAACACTCCGGGCGCGTAGGTGACGGTGGACAGCAGCAGGATCAGCAGGGGTGCCACCACACTGGCGGTGAAGACGGCCAACCCGGCCGCGTACGCCGGCCAGCGCCAGCGGCGCAGGTCGGTGGCCCGGTCCATGCTGCCCTTGCCGCCGATGGTGACGAAGCGGCGTTGTTCCCGGACCAGCCGCATGTCGACGAGCACGACCAGGACGCCGAGCAGGACGATGACGGCCGCGATGACGGCGGCCACCCCGGACGAGCGGGTGTGGATGCTGCGGTAGAGGGTGGTGGACAGCAGCGAGTAGTCGGTGGGCAGCCCCAGGATGTACGGAGTGCCGAAGGTGCCGAGCACCCGGCCGAAGATCAGCAGGGTGGCGCTCGACAGCGACGGCAGCAGCAGGGGCAGCACGATGCGGCGCATCGCCTGGCCGCGGCGGGCGCCGAGGACGCGGGCCGATTCCTCCAGCTGCGAGTCGAGCCGGCGCAGGGCGTTGCCGAACAGCAGCAGGACGAACGGGTAGTAGTGCAGGCCGAGGGTCACGATCATCGGCAGGGCGCCGTACGCCAGCCAGTCGGGTGTGCGTACGCCCCAGCTTTCGAGGTAGCCGGGTGTGCCGCCGGATCGGCCGTTTTTGAACAGGGTGAGCCACGCCAGCGCGAACGTCCACGACGGCAGCATGTAGGGCACCACGAGCGCGCCGGCGAGGAACTTGCGGCCGGGGACGTTGGTCCGGGTGACCAGCCACGCCATCGCACCGCCGAGGGCGACGGCGAAGACGACGACGCCCACGCCGACGACCAGGGTGTGCCAGAACGGCTCCCAGAACAGGTCGCCGCTGACCGGCGAGCGGAACACCCGCCACAGGTAGTAGCTGGTGCCGGAGCCGACGGGGGCGCCCGCGCGGAAGTCGTCGCCGTACTGGACGCGTACGGCGTCGGAGACGATCGCGACGAGCGGCGCCACGACGAGGTATCCGAAGCCTGCGATGAGCAGCAGGCCGATGAGGGTGGTGGGCTCGGCGAGCAGCACCCGGGCCCGGTAGCGGACCTTGCCGCGCCAGCCGGCGGCCGGCGGGTTGATCACTGACATCTCATGGTCCTCCCCGATGGACCCGGCGGTCGCCCGCCGGGTCCATCGCCAACGGTCAGCCGTGGTTGACGCGCCAGAAGTCCTGGATCGCCTGTCCCTGCTGGTAGTCCTTCATCAGTTGGTCGGACTTGACGGTGAACAGCTGGGTGTCCCAGCCGGTCAAGCCCGGCGGGTTGTTGGTGCTTGCCGGCACGGCCTTGTTGCCCGACAGTCCGCCGGAGCCCATCTCGTGGACGATGCCCTCCTGCGTCATCACGAAGTGGATGAACAGCTTGGCGGCGTTCGGGTGCTGCGACTTGGTCGCGATGGCGCCGTATTTGTCGTAGGAGAACCCGACCCAGGGGGTGAGCCCCTGGCAGACGGCCATCTTGTAGCCCTTCTCCTCGACGTCGCGGAATTTGGAGATGGACATGAGGCCGAGGCGGGGCTCCTTCTGCTGGGGCGCCGCGACGGCGGCCGCGGTGTCCTCGTCGGCCTTGGTCAGCACCGGCTTGTTCTTGGCCAGCCGCTTCATCCACTCCCAGCCGGCGTTGGCCTCACTGGCCTGCAACGCCGAGCCGGTATGCGTTTGGTAGTCCTTGGCCAGGGCGTCGGCGCCGTGCCCGACGGTCTGGGACAGCCACTGGACGAGCGTGGGCTTGCCCAGCGGGTCCTGCAGGACGACCTTGCCCGCCCACTTCGCCTCCGTCAGCTCCCAGAGGCTCTTGACCGGGCAGCCGTCGGGGTACAGGGCGGTGTTGTACGCCCAGACGTTGGCCTTCGACAGCACCAGCAGCGGGTTGCGGTTGGCCTCAGGGATGTCCTTGGCGAGGTCCGGCGGAATCCACGTGGACACGATGTTGCGGGGCAGCAGCTCGCCGACGAGCACCGGGCCGTCTTCGAACAACGTGACGTCGATGGTGACGTTGCCGGCCTGGTTCTCCCGGGTCATCTTCTCGGCGGTGTCGCCGCTCTTGGACTTCACACCCTCGGCCTTGATGCCGTATTTGGCCTCGAACGCCTTGGCGACTTCGACGATGTCGCCGCTGGAGTCGTAGGCCAGGACGCTGCCCTCCTTCTTCGCCGCCTCGACGAGGGCGTTGAGGTCGAAGCTGGCGGCGTCCTGGACGGACGCGGAGGGAATCGGGGCGCCACTGCCGGTGCCGCTGCTCGACGGAGCGCAAGCGGCGGCGGCGGTGACCGTGATCGCGAACAGAAGCACCGCCGGGAGGCGGCGCGAGAGGTGGTTCGAACGCAGTGAGTGCCTGCTCACGGTGCAAGCTCCTTCGCTCGTCGGGCGTGGGGTCCGCCCGATGGGGGCACGACCGGCGGTCGTGTGAACAGAAGCGTAACGCCGGACATCGGTTTGTCAAGACATACTTACGTATACGTTAACGGCCGTTCACA
>JABFYB010000785.1 GCA_013361475.1 Hamadaea sp. | reverse complement strand
ATGGTCGCCGACAGCTGGGGCAACACCGCCAACGGCGCACCGTGCCGGCAGACGACCTGGAACGGTGGAGTCAACCAGCAGTGGCGCCTTACCGCGACAGGCGGCGGCCGCTATCAGGTCGTCAACCGGGGTACGAACACGGCACTCGACGGCATGGGCAGCACCACCGCCGGATCGGTGTGCGCCCTGTGGACGCCGAATACCCATACCAACAATCAATGGACGGTCCTCTCGACGTAGGTCTGTTCACCGCGGGAGCACGGCGGCTGACGGGAGGACACGAGGCCATATGCGCCGCATCGCCGGCGGCGACTGGCGAGCTGGCGTCCGTTCCTGATCGGAGCTGCCGGCGTCGGCCTGACCTGCAGAAGCCGCCGCTGAAGGCAGCCAGGCGGCGCATGCCGGTAGCAACCGGTCGGCCGGGATGAGCTCCGCTGCGCAGCTGGAGCATTCCGCGCAGCCGCGCACGTGGCGGCCGATGCGTTTGCGCCAGACCGGTGTGGTGTCGCCGTTCCAGCCGGTGACGGCTTCGGCCAGCAGACGACAGCGCGGCCGGCTGCCCAGCGCTGCGGTGATCACTCGGCACAACGCCAGGTGCTGTTGCAGGCGCTGCAGGCGTACGCCCGCGTGGGGAATGCTGATGCCCACGCGGGCGGCGAGTGCCCGGCGGCCGAGCGCGCCTGTGACCTCCTCGAACCAAAGCCGCAGCATTCGGAGATCGTCCGGGTCCAACCAGCGGCTCGCCTGATTGAGGTGGCGAAGCTGTTCTGCCAGCTGTATTCGTAGCACGGTCAGGTTCTGAACCTCGGCGGCCGGGTCGGCCACCTCCGTCTCATCGTCCAATCCATACACGTGCTCGACAGTGCGCCGCCGATGCCGGCACACGCTGACCTGACGAATCGCGATGGAGAGCAACCACGGCCGGAAACTGGCCGGCTCACGAAGTCCACCCAGGCCTCGCACTACGCGCAGCAGCGTCTCCTGGACGACGTCGTCGACGTCGCAATGGCCGTTCAGCGCCCGCCCAACGACGCCGTAGAGCAAGGGCAGGTGCTCGGCGACGACGGCTTCCAGGGCTGAGACATCACCCGCTTGCGCAGCGGCCACGAGCCGGGTGTGTCGCTCGGGCATGACCTGATCGACGGTGACCAGACTGTCGTGGGTAAGGGACTTGGGGGGATGACGGTGGGCGCGCATCATCGCCTCCCTCGGAAGTGGTCAGGCGACCTCGCGGCGGACGGGGAAGAGGCGCGTCCGTGAAGGGATTGCTCTGCGGCGCGTTGGGCTTCCGCACCTGTTCCACGGTGTCCGAGTCGGCGAGATGATCAAGACGGAGTGCTAGCGGGGGACTGTGTCGATCGTGATCACCGTCCTATGTGAGCGTTAACATTCGCGGATCCTCAAGATGCCTGTGGAGATCTTGGAACTCACGTGTAAACGTATGTCGTATTACCTCTGAAAGTCTGAACGTCCAGGTCCGCCACCGTCAAGATGTCGGTCCATGTCTTTCGATCGAGAACGCCGGCGTCGGCGATCCCCGCGGCGGCATCGTGCGAGGTCGATGCCCAACTGGTCCCTTGCGGGCCACCTGGGTGACCGTTCGCCTCAGTCCAATGATGTTTACAAGTGGGTGAATGTGTTGCACCCTGTTTAAGTTGGGAAGGTAAATTTAAGGATGGGAAGTCCGATGGCAACAGACGTCTCCTCTGGCGGCTCCGCCTCCGCGTGGCCGCGGCGCACTCGGCTGGTACGCCGGTCATTCGTAAGCTTGGTGGCCGCAGCGCTTGTGGTGCTGGCCGGCCTCGTCGTGGTCTCGTCGCCGGCTAGCGCGGCCACCCGCCAGTTCCGGGGCATGAACTGGGCGGTGCTGGGTGACAACTTCAGCACCACGTCGCTCGTAGTGCAGGGGCTGAGTCTGTCCGACAGCAACGCGACGGTGCGGGCCAAGGCCAACGCCCTCTACGACGACATGGCCGCCACCATGGGGATCAACACCGTCCGGCTGCCGATCAACACGCACACCGTGGCCAACACCAGCTGGTGGAACGCATACCGAGGCGCGATCGACGCCGCCACGGAGCGCGGGTTCAAGGTCATCCTCGCGTACTGGGAGGACGGTGCCGCCTCCGGAGGCAAGATTACGAACCTGGGCGCGTGGAACTCGATGTGGTCCAGCGTGATCGGTACCTACGGGTCCAACAGCAACGTCTACTTCGAGCCGATGAACGAGCCGCACGGCTACTCCTCGGCGGACTGGCGCAACGTCGCGGCGAACTGGCTCAGCGCGCACCCCGACGCGACGCCCGGCCGGGTGCTCATCGGCGGCACTGGCTTCAGCCAAGACCTGCGCGACATCTGCAACGACAGCCGATTCAACGCGACCCTGCTGTCGTTCCACTACTACGCCTTCTTCTACGGTGCGATGACCTACGAAGGATTCCGCAGCCACATCCAGTCACTTCTGGGCAACTGTGCCGCCCGCGCGGTCGCGACCGAGTTCGGCGCGCCCATGTCAACCGGCCTCAACTACGCCGACGCCAACAGCACCGACAACTTCGTGCGCTACATCCGCGCCATGGCCCAGGTCATGCGCGACAACCAGATGGGCGGCACCTACTGGCCGGCCCTCGGCGGCAAACCCGGCTCGATCGGCTACGACTGGTACTCGATGTACGCCCTGAGCGGCAGCGGCACCGACCTCAATCTGACCATCCGCAACACCTCCGGCGCCGACCGGATCCGCTACGCGTGGGGAGACACCGTCGGCGACCCGACGAGCCCGCCGCCGTCGACCTACTACAGGATTGACGTCCGTCACAGCGGCAAGACCATGAACGTCCAGTCGCCCAACAGCGACAACGGTGCGCGCGTCAGCCAGTACGCCTACAGCGGCAACGCCTGGCAGCAATGGCAGTTCCAGGACGCGGGCAGCGGCTATTGGCGCATCGTCAGCCGCAACAGCGGAAAGTGTCTCGACGTCGTGAGCGCCTCCACGGCCGACGGTGCTGAACTGATCCAGTACACCTGCGGCACCGGCACGAACCAGCAGTTCCAGATGGTCGCCAACGGCAGCTACTTCCAGCTCCGGGCGCGGCACAGCGGCAAATGCGTCGACGTACCAGCCGCGTCGACCGCCGATGGCGTGATTCTCATTCAGTACACCTGCAACACCGGCACCAACCAACAATGGTCGCGTACAGCGGTCTGACCGGAGTGTGCGTCATCATCATTGCGGACGAGCCCGGGCGACCATCTACTCCTGAGGACGGAAATTGAGGCGAGCATGGACCTCCGTTTTCTGCCTGACGGCGGCCATAGCGCTCGCCGCTCCGGCTGCAGGGGCAGGGGCTTGGCTGGGGTGGCGCGGCTGCCCCAGCCTTCCGTCAAACGAGTCTGCGACCAGAATGGTGCACGACGAGATCCTTCCGGGTGATCGCATCGATGTCATCCAGCGGCGTGACGAGACGTTCTTTGCGCCCAACTCTGAAGCGGACGGCCTCCTCATGTCGGCGCTACTCGGTACGGACGACTTGGATTCCGGCTACGTCGGCGTGCAGGTTCATCATCCGCAGGCGCTAGCGCAAGTCCGTGATCTTGAAGTAGCTGCGTCACAGTTCCACTGGATGGCCGACCCAGGCGATCCTGCGACGATGCTCGGCCACAGCGACGGACGGACTGTGGCCGTAGAAGTCCTAGAACCCGAGAAGGTACTTGTCACGATCGAACGAGCAGAGCCGCAAACCGTACTGCCGCTATCGTTGACTGGGTTCGCCCTTGGCGCGGTCGTAGGGATCATCCTCTGGCGCCGCCTGCGGCGTAGCCGTGCGTTCGTTGCTGGTGCCCTCTGCTTGCTGCCAAGCGCGGTTCTCGTGACGGGGCAGCTGGTCTACTCGTATCTCGGGCTACCCGATCAGGTCACTCCACCCGCATTGTGGAGCCCGTATGTGGAGACAGGTACGCGGGCGCTGTCATTGATCGGCGGAACCCTGCTGATCATGTCACTTATCGGGTCGGTGCGTCGATCAATCGGTCGGCAACGGTCAGCTGACGAGACGGCATAGCGGCGGAGCAGGACAGGTGGCGCCGAAGTTCGCCATGTTCCCCAGCGCCGCGCAAATCAGGCGGCGCAGGTCTTCCACCTCGGCACGGTTGAGGAATAGTGCCCCGGGCGTCGACGGGTCGCGGATACCCGGCTCCTGCTCGGCGATCCGATGGCAATACGCGCCGGATGCTTGGGCTCGGGTGTCCTATGCGGGCAGTGTCGGCGCCACTCGTACGGGTCACCGTCATGCCTGCCAGCTTGCCCGTGAGCGTGAACGGCATAAGCACCGCCTGGTCCTTCGTCTATGTCACCGACTCCGCGACTCGACGCGCGACCGCCGCCGCATGGGGTTGCCGACTACTCACGTGCGGGACGCTACCGGAGTTTGCGCCCCGAAGCCGACAGCCGGTCGGCGAGGGCGACGACGCGGTCGCGGAGCTCCTGCGGGCGCTCGATGACGAACGGCAGGTCGAGCACGGCCAGCACCCCGGGCAACCAGTCGAGACTCTCGGCTCGGATCTCCACCCGTTGCCAGCCCTCGTCCTCGTCGTCCCGGATCCCGGCGACGCTGGCCGGTAGCCGCTTGCGGATCTGCTCCAGCGTCCCCTGAATGCGCAATATCACCTCATGTCGGTACGGCACGCGTGCCATCGAGGTGAGAACGCGCTCCACGGGATCGAGGCCGGCGGGCGGCTCGAACGAGCCAGGCACCGTCCGTGCGTCCGCGATGCGGTCGAGCCGGAAGGTCCGATCCTCACCGATCTCCGGATCTACCCCGGTGACGTACCACCGGCCCGAGTGATTGACCAGCCCGTACGGATGAAGGGTGCGAACGCTGCGCAGGCCGCGGTCCGCGGTGTATTGGATCGAGAGCGGGCTGTGGCGGCGGATCGCGTCGGCGATGGCGAGCAGGACACCAGTTTGCGGCGCGGGGACGTCGCCGGGCTCGGCCGTGAAGGCGAGGGTCTGGAGTACGGCGTCCAGCCGATCCGCGACCCGGGAGGGCAGGACGCGACGGATCTTCGCGGCGGCCGTCTCGCTCGCCGTACCCGTCGCCGTTGCCAACCCGGCGCGCCGGCCCGCAACCAGGCCGAGCAGCACGGCCAGTGCCTCGTCGTCGCTCAGCATGAGGGGCGGCAGGCGGTAGCCGGCGGCGAGCCGATATCCGCCGTAGCGGCCGCGCAACGATTCGACCGGCACGCCCAGGTCGATCAGATGGTCCACGTAGCGCCGCACCGTGCGCGGTTGGACATCGAGGCGGTCGGCAAGTTCGGCCATCGTGCGAATGCCGCCCGACTGCAGGAGTTCCAGCAGTGTGAGGACCTGGGCTGTCGGTCGCGCCATGTGTGAAGCGTATCGAGAATACTGGACCGTTTCTGTCCAGTATCCGTTCTAGCGTGAATGTCGAGCAGTACGAACCACCGATAAGGGAGCGCACACCATGGACTTCCTCTCGACCCGCGTTATCACCGATGACATCAACCGCCTGGTCGGCTTCTATGAGAAGGTCATGGGTGTGTCGGCGGTCTGGGGGAACGAGGACTTCGCCGAGCTGGGCACCGCGCACGGCACATTGGCCATCGGCAGCGCCCGTACGGTCGCGCTGTTCGCGCCGGGTTCGGTCCGTCCGGCCGACAACCACACCGCGATCATCGAGTTCCTGGTGGACGACGTGGACGCACTGTACGAGGACCTGAAGGAGGTCGTGGAGGACTTCGTGAACGTGCCCACGACGATGCCGTGGGGCAACCGGGCCCTGCTGTTCCGCGACCCCGACGGCAACATGGTCAACTTCTTCACCCCGGTCACGCCCAACGCGATCCAAAAGTTCAGCCGATACCAAGTCGGCTGAGTCCATGAGTCGGACTCCTTGATCGAGGCGCTGGCCCAGTACATCGTGCGGCAGCGACAAGAACCGAAACGGATCCCTGGATGGTGCCGTGGACGCAGTTGCGCCGCGCCAACCAGGCAACGGTGCAACCTTGATGCACCTCGGCGACGACCGTGCTGGCAGGCCCAACTGGGACTGCCGGCACGTCGCGGCCACCTCGGCAGCATCGCAAACGACGAGCAGCTGCAAACCACCTGCCGGACCATCATCCGACGGCCCAGTTGACCTGTACGCCGACACCTGCCGCCAGCCACAACCACCGCCCTGGCAGACCTTCTCGCCAGGCTATGGGGAGATCAAGTACTGTTCCTGTCCTGCTTGTCGTCTAGCGGCCTAGGATTTCGCACGCCCTTCGGGGATGCGAGACGTCGGTTCGAATCCGGCCGGGCAGATCACACAAGGCTGCGGGAGCGCGGCCGCGGCGCGGTCGCCGGTGGGCTAGCGGCCGACGATCGGGAGGGCATGTTGGGTGCGAAGACTGCGATGCTGGCGTTCGTCGACGGCGACATCCGTTCAGCTTTGCTGGGTGCCACCCGTGCTGATCGCTCCGAGGTCGAGGAGTTCGTGCGTCGGATACACCCCGGATATCTGATTGAGCCTGACGGCGACAGCACCCTTGGCGATGGCGTGTACCCGGCCGACGACGAGACGACCGCGACGGTTCTGAACGGCGCGGAGCTGATCTGCGACCGTCGTCTGGTCCTGGATCGGCCATCGCAGCTGCCCGAGCATCTTCTGGCGATGGGTAAGGGCAGGCGCATCGTCATGCATGGGATGCACTCGGTCGTGGATTGGCTGTGCTTCGCCGTCTGGGAAGACGGTCGGCTGATCCGCTCGCTCAGCCTGTCGCCCGATGACGGTGTCATCGAGAACATCGGTGAGCCATATGAGTTCGAGCGACCCTACTGGGCCGGTGAACATCCGGTGGAACCGGTACCGGGCTGGCCGAGCGAGGGACCGTATCCGCTGCCGTTTCATCCGCTCGAGCTCGGCGAGGATGCGCTGCGCGAGCTATTCGGGTTCGTTCTGGAAGGCTATCCGCACCCCGACGACGTCGACGCCGACGACGTTCACCTGTACGCGTACCGCGTCAGCGATCCCTCCGGCGCGGAACAGGCCGAACGCGAGGCTGCCTACGCGCGAGTGCGTGCGGCCATGGGGCCACCGCGGATCTTCCGCATGGGTTCCGACGGCCGGATGTACGAGGTCGACCCCGAGCAGATTTAGCCCACGCTGTCTCGGCGGTGTCACGTCGGCTCCGAGCTGGCGGATCTCGTGCAACAAGCGATCGAGTCGACGCTCGTCGGGCTCCTCGTTTTCGACGCGGGCGACCAGAAGTTCGACAAGACGAGTGCCGCCGATGACCAGCTGGAGCTGTGGCCGCGATCGGCGAAGTACGGGTGTGCCGCTCAGCCGTCGGAACGCTCACATCGTTGTCCCGATCGGGTAAACCCATGTGCGAGGGCAGTCCATTGTGATTCCATCCTCCACCGGAGCTGTCCGCGTACCTCCACAAGGTCCGATCAACTAGCAGGATCTGTTCAACCGATGACGCCCAATTCGTTGCCCCAACC
>JABFYB010000617.1 GCA_013361475.1 Hamadaea sp. | reverse complement strand
CGACGGATGTCGGCGGGACGGTCGTCGCGAGCGCGACGACGAGGTCGCCGCCGACGCGTACGTCGGTCAGGTGAATGTCCTCTGTGGGCCAGTCCGCTGCCACGCCGTCGGCTATCGCGAGCGGCCCGCGAGTGTCGAGGGCGTCGAAGCGTACGGCGAGTCCGTGGCCGGTCAGTTTGACGGCCGCCTCTTTGCGGGTCCACCGGCGCAGGAACCACTCCGTCCGCGCCGGCTCGGGCACCGCCGCGAACTCGGCCCGTTCGGCGGCGGTGAGCGTACCGGTCAGGGAGTCCAGATCGCGGGCCGTGGCCTGGTGTTCCAGGTCGACGCCCACGCGCCCGGACCCCACGACGGCGAGCACCACCCACTCGCGCGTGTGGCTCACGGACAGGTCGATCGGTCCCTGGACCGCGGGGCGTCCGTGCGGTCCACCGCAGCGGCGACAGGTCCGCTCGATCGTCACCTCTGCCGGCGGCACGCCCAGGTAGCGCGCGGCCACCTCGCGCTGCGCGCTGCGCGAGGTGAGGAACGTCCGGCGCGCGTGCTCGGCCAGGAACCGGTCCGCCTGGGCCCACTCTTCGTCGGAGATCCAGCTGGTACGCCCACCGACCGGAACGGGCCAGAGGTGGCAGACGCCGGGCGGGGGAGCCGACGCCGCGACCGGTAAGGCGGCCTCGCCCCAGATCTCGTCCACGCGCTCACCTTAGCCGCTGACGCTCCGTGGGCTGGTGCTGACCGACGCACTGCCCGGCATCGCGCAGGAGCCCGACGCCGCAACAGCTCGCCGCCGCCTGCGTCAGCTCGTCGACCTCGTCGTCCGAGGTCTGTCCGCTTAGGAGTTTCCGTGGTACGGACGATCTTGTTGAGTTTGCTCGCCGGGGTGTTCGGGTCCACGCCGGCATCGGGGCGTTCGGCCGTCGCCCGCCGGTCGACGTCAGCTCTTCAAACGGTAGGTGATCTGCACGAACTGACCGTTCTGCGTGGCCGAGACGAGTTCGAGCCGGTCGGGTCCGAGCCGACGGGGGAGCAGCGGCTTACCCGCGCCGAGGGTCGCCGGGGCCATTCCCAGGATCACCTCGTCGAGCAGGCCGGCGTCGGCGAAGCGGCCGACCAGCTCACCCCCGCCGACCAGCCAGATGTTCTTCTCCCCGGCGGCTTGGCTCATCTGCTCGTGCACCGGGCGTACGTCGCCCTGCACGAACCGCAGATCCACGCCGGGGATCGGCGGCAGGTCGCGATGGGTGAAGACCCAGCAGGGAACGTCGGCGTAGTACGACTTCCACTTCTCGGGGTTCTCGAGGAGGTCGTCGTGCGCGAGGACCCATTCGTAGGTCGTCGCGCCCATCGCGAACGCGCCGACTCCGGTGAAGAACTCCGCGAACCTGTTCTCGCCCTCCGCCACCGCGAACAGCCAGTCGAGCGAGTCGTCCGGGTCGGCGATGAAGCCGTCGATCGTGGTCGCCGTGTAGTACTGCGTCTTCGGCATGCCCTCACTTTCGCACGCTGCGCGCGCGGACGTGCAGCCGTTCGCCTTGGCGGCCGAAGAGGCTGAGCACCTCCACCGGCCGGTCGGTCGCGCTGCCGAACCAGTGCGGCAAGCGGGTGTCGAACTCGGCCGCCTCGCCGGTCGGCAGCTCGAGATCGTGGTCGGCGAGCAGCAGCCGCAGCCGCCCGGACAGGACGTAGAGCCACTCGTAGCCCTCGTGCGTCTTCCGGTCCGGCTCCTCGCCCGGCGGCAGGATCAGCTTGTACGCCTGAAGCCCGCCCGGTTGCCGGGTCAGCGGGATCATGGTGCGGCCGCCTTCGCGGATGGGCGTCGGCCGGATCCGCGGATCGCCGACGGCGGGGGCGCCCACGAGTTCGTCCAGCGGCACCTTGTGCGCCTGGGCGATCGGCAGCAGCAGTTCCAGGCTCGGCTTGCGCTGGCCCGTCTCCAGCCGGGACAGCGTGCTCTTGGAGATCCCGGTCGCGGCGGAGAGGGCGGACAGCGTCACTCCGCGCTGCTTGCGTACCTCTTGGAGGCGGGGGCCGACCTGCGCCAGCGTCTTCGTGATCTCGTCCACCCCTCCATTGCAGCGCGCTGTCCCAGTTTCGGCAACAAAGGTTGTCGAGATCGCGGCGGCCTCCGCACCATCGGACGCGGAGGTGAGCGCGATGGACGCGTACGACGTGGTGGTGATCGGGGGCGGCGCGGCGGGGCTGAACGCCGCCCTGGTGCTGGGCCGGGCCCGCCGCCGGGTGGCGGTGGTGGACGCGGGCGAGCCCCGCAACGCACCCGCCGCCCACCTGCAGGGGTTCCTCTCGCGGGACGGGATGCCCCCGGCCGAGCTGCTGGCGGTGGGCCGGGCCGAGGTCACCGGGTACGGCGGGGTCATCGTTCCCGGCCGGGTGACCGCGATCGAACCGGGCTTCACCGTCCGGCTCGCCGACGGCCCGGCGCTGAGCGCGCGGCGGATCCTGGTCGCCACCGGGCTCCGAGACGACCTGCCGGAGCTGCCTGGACTGGCCGAACTCTGGGGGCGGGACGTTCTGCACTGCCCCTACTGTCACGGCTGGGAGGTACGCGATCAGGCGATCGGCGTACTCGCGACCGACGAGCGCGCGGTGCACCAGGCGTTGCTCGTCAAGCAGTGGAGCGACGACGTCGTGCTCTTCGCGCACGCGTACGCCCCGACCGCCGAGGACCGGCGGAGGCTCGACGCCCGCAAGGTGCCCGTCGTCGAGGGACCGGTCGCCGGTCTCGTCACCGAAGACGGCCGGCTCCGGGGCGTACGGCTCGGCAGCGGCCGGATCGTCGAGCGGTCGGCGTTGTTCGTCGCACCCCGGTTCGTGCCGATCGACGAGCTGCTGCGCGACCTCGGCTGCGTGGTCGAGAACGGACTGGTCAAGGTGGACGCCTTCGGGCGTACCAGTGTGGACGGCGTGTGGGCCGCCGGGAACGTGGTCCTGCCGATGGCGTCGGTCGTGATGGCGGCCGCCGCCGGAGCCGCGGCCGCCATGGTCGTCAACGGCGATCTGGTGGACGCCGACGTCCGGGCGGCGCTGGGTTAGATCCCGGCGCGCGCGGCGCGGACGGCGTCGACGACGGCTTCGGCGTCGGCGCTGCCCATCCGGGGGTTGACCACGCAGGCCCGCAAGGCGAAGACCCCGTTCACCGTCGTCCCGGCGAGGAAGGCCCGCCCGGTGCGGTTCAGCTCCGTCAGCACCGCGCGGTTCTCCTCGTCGGTCAGCCCGGCGTACCGGAAGCAGACCACGCTCAACCCGTGGGCGAGCAGCTCCAGGCCGGGCTCGGCGGCCACCACGGCCGCGAGCCGCCCGGCGACCGCGAGATCCCGTGCGATCAGCCGCCGGTAGCCGTCGAGGCCGAGGTGGCGAAGTTGCGCCCAGATCTTGAGCGCCCGGAACGGACGGGTCTGCTCGAAGCCGAACTCGCTGAACCAAGGCTCGTCGTCGGTTCGCAGGTAGGGCGGGACGAGGCTGAACGCGTCCCGGGCGAGCTGGCGGTCCTTCAGGAGCACGAGGCCCGCGTCGACCGGGGCGTACAGCCACTTGTGCGGATCGAGGGCGATGCTGTCCACCGCGGACAACGCTGCCTTGACCGGGGCGTACTCGTCGAGGAGCAGGACCGCCGGGCCGCCATAGGAACCGTCGACGTGCAGCCAGACGTCGTGGTCCGCGCAGACCTCGGCGATCTCGGCCAGCGGATCGATCGCTCCGGTGTTGACCGTCCCGGCGCTCGCCATCACGGCGACCGGCACGGCACCCGCCGCCCGGTCCGCCACGATCTCCCGCCGCAGCAGGTCCGGGCGCAGGCGGTGGTCGGAGTCGGCCGGGATCAGCCGGACGTTCGCCGATCCGATGCCGAGCAGTTCGGCCGCCTTCCGGGCGGATCCGTGCCCCTCCGTCCCGAGGTAGACGACGAATCTCCGCCCGGCCAAGCCGTCACGGCGGACGTCGATCCCGTGCCGCTCGGCCGCGCGATGGCGGGCGACCGCGAACGCCGTGAGGGTGGCCATGGAACCGCCGCTGACCAGCAGGCCGGTGCCCGTCTCGGGAAACCCCGCGAGGTCACGGAACACCCGGACGACCTCGTGCTCGACGTGGACCGCCGCGTGATCGCCCCCGGCGACGCTCGGGTTCAGCGCGGCGGCCAGTGCCTCGGCGTACGCCCCGAGGACGTGCGGGGGAGAGTTCACCCAGGCGGCGTACCGGGGATGGCCGTTGCCGAACGGGTACGCCAAGACGTGCCGGCCGATCTCGGTGAGCACCTCGTCCACGTCGACCGGGCCGGCGTCGGCCGGTGGCACCGTGGACGCGTACGGCTGCCAGACCGGTTTCTGCGACACCGTGGTCAGGTGGTCCGCGACGAGGTCGGCGACCCGGTGGCCGATGCGGCGTACCTCGTCGGCGTCCCACTCCCAGGCGGGCGCGATCGGCTCGCCGGGTGCGATCGGCGCGTCCGGAAGGATCGGCTCGCTCATCGCAGGTCCATGACCAGGTAGTAGACGCACGGCTCGACGCCGGGATTGGCGAACCCGTGGTGGCAGTCGCCGGCGTAGTAGACGCTGTCCCCAGCGTGTAGCTCGGTGACCTCGTCGTCGAGCGACAGGCGCAGCGTCCCAGCCTCGACCGCCAGATACTCGCGGGTGCCGGACGCGTGCGGGGTGAAGACTCCGGCGTCCACGCCCGCCTCGATGGTCGTGCGCATGAACTCGAACTCGACGCCGGGCACCACCGGGCTGAGGATGCGCCGCTGCCAGCCCTCGGCCTGGGCGACGTCCTGCTTGTCGTGTCGCAGCAAGACCCGGCGCTCGGGCGACTCCGGTCGCAGCAGGCGGGCGACGCTGGTGCCCAACCCGGTCGCGATGCGATCGAGGACGAGCACGGTCGGCGTACGGCTGCCGCGTTCCACTTCGGACAGCATGCTGCGGCTGACGCCGCTGGCGGCCGCCAGCTCGTCCAGGGTCAGGTTGCGGCGGCGGCGTTCGGAGCGCACGCGTACGCCGAGATCGTCGATCATGAGATCCACTATAGCGGAATTCCGCTATAGTGGAACAGTGCGGTGGTTCAGTGCTTGCCGAAGCGCAACTTCCACGGCACGAGCGCGGATTCGAGCTGTACGCCGAGGCTCATCTTCGACGCGCCCTCGACCCGCTCCTCGAACCGGATCGGCACCTCGGCGATCCGCATCCCGCGGCTGACCACGCGATAGTTCATCTCGACCTGGAAGGCGTACCCGTTGCTCTGCACCGACGCGACGTCGATGTCCCGCAGCGTCTGGGCGCGCCAGGCCTTGAACCCGGCGGTGGCGTCCTTGACGTGCAGCCGCAGGATCGTGTTGACGTAGAAGTTGGCCCAGGCCGACAGCGCCTTGCGATGCCACGGCCATTCGCTGGCGGTCGCGCCGCCCGCGACATACCGGGAGCCGAGGACCACGGCGGCGTCGGTGGTCGCCAGCTTCTCGATCATCACCGGGATGGCGGTCACCGGGTGCGACAGGTCGGCGTCCATCTGCACCACGATGTCGGCGCCCTCGTCGAGCGCCCGCGTCATCCCGGCGACGTACGCCCGGCCGAGCCCGTCCTTCACCGTGCGGTGCAGGACGCCGACCGGGATCGGGGCCTCGACCGCGAGCTTCTCGGCGACCTCGCCGGTGCCGTCGGGGGAGTTGTCGTCGACGACCAGGACGTGCAGATCGGGCAGTCCCAGACCGGCGAGCAGGCTGACGAGCTTGGGCAGGTTGTCGCGCTCGTTGTACGTCGGCACGACGACAGTGATCTTGGGCGCGCTGGTCATGTCCACCTTCGTCTGGTCGGTCATCGCCGATCTACGGCTCTTTCTCGGACACCCGAGCGTACTATTCGCCCCGCCCGATCAAGTAAAGGTGCAGGTCGGCGGACGTGTCGCCCGGCCGCCGGACGGTCGGCAGCTGTTCGCGACGGTGACCTCGGCGCCGAAGCCGCCGGGCCACTGACTGGACACGCGGTAGGTCGCGGTGCACGTCTTCCCACTCGACGTGGTCGGCGAAACACTGGCCGTCGGCGAGGTGCTCGCCGACGGCGACGTGCTCGCGGAAGGCGAGGCGGTGGCCGAAGCCGTCGTGGTCGTCGACGGCGCTGACGTCGCGCCGCCCAGCTGGGCGATCAGTCGTCGGCGACGCCTCAACCCGCTCCACTGAGGAGGTATCGCCGGAGGTTGACGTCAGTCGTCCCCGCTCCGCCGGTCCAGCGGCCCCCAGTCGGCGTCGCCGGCCGAATCGACCAGGCGCTCTGCCTCGTCGAGCACCCTCTCGGCCACCCAACCGACCGGTTCGCGGCACAGCACCAGTGGCTCGTTGTCCGGACCCCGGCCGGTCTGCTCGCCGCGCAGGACCCAGGGGCGTACGCCGGGACCCCGGGTCTGTTCGAGGTGGCTGTAGTCGTGCAGCCGCCGAGCGACCCAGAAGCGCCTCGACCGGTCGCCCCACCAGGGCTCGACGGCCAGCGGATTGGCCGACAGGCCGGGCAGCGAGGCGCCGGTCAGGTCGTCGTGGCTGGCCTGTGCCCGGTCGGCGTGGGGACCGCGGGACCACCGGACGAACAGATCGTCACCGGACTCGCCGACCAGACGGGCCAGCCGGTCCAGGCTCTCGATCACGGGCAGTTCGGCCATGCGGTGCTGATCCCCGCCGTAGCCGGATCTATGCGGGCCGTGTGGGCAATTTCACGACGGCCGACCCCGGCCTGCTAGCCGCCTGAGCTGCGTGTTCTCAGGCCGTGGACCTTGGCCCGACCCGCTTCACGATCGAGCGTGATTGACCTAACCTGTTGTAACTTTCGCGGAAGCGTCACCTTCGCGTGACAGACGGGAGCGGACATGGGTCAACGGCTCGGTGTGGTGGCGGAGGCGGACGCCGGGGAAACCCGGGTCGCCGCGACGCCGGCGACTGTGCGCCAGCTCGTGGGTCTCGGGTACGAGGTCATGGTCGAGGCCGGAGCGGGCGCGCGCGCCAGCTTCCCCGACGACGCGTACGCCGAGGCCGGCGCCAAGATCGGCAGTCATGACGACTGCTGGCAGTCCGACATCGTGGTGAAGGTGAACGCGCCGTCCGAGACGGAGATCGCCGAACTGCGCGACGGGGCTACGCTGATCGGCCTGCTCAGCCCGGCATTGCGGCCGGAGCTGGTGGAGGCGCTCGCGGCGCGGCCGGTGACGGCGCTGGCGATGGACGCGGTGCCGCGTATCTCGCGAGCGCAGTCCATGGACGTGCTCAGCTCGATGGCCAACATCGCCGGATACCGCGCGGTCGTCGAGGCCGCGCACGCCTTCGGCCGGTTCTTCGCCGGGCAGGTGACCGCTGCCGGCAAGGTGCCGCCCGCGAAAGTCCTCGTGGCCGGCGCCGGAGTCGCCGGCCTCGCTGCGATCGGGGCCGCGAAGAGCCTCGGCGCGATCGTCCGCGCGACCGACCCCCGGCCGGAGGTCGCCGAGCAGGTCCGGTCGCTGGGCGGCGAGTTCCTCGAGGTCACGGTCGACCAGGAGGTCAGTTCGGACGGGTACGCCAAGGCGACCTCGGCCGACTACGACCGCCGCGCCGCCGAGATCTACGCCGAGCAGGCCGCCGAGGTCGACATCGTCATCACCACCGCCCTCATCCCGGGCCGGCCCGCGCCGAAACTGCTCACCGAGGAGCACGTCGCGAGCATGAAGCCGGGCAGCGTCGTCGTCGACATGGCGGCGGCCCAGGGCGGCAACGTCGCCGGGTCGAAGGCGGGCGAGGTCGTCGTCACGGAGAACGGTGTGACGATCATCGGCTACACCGACCTGCCGGGGCGGCTGCCCGCGCAGGCCTCCCAGCTGTACGGGACCAACCTCGTCAACCTGCTGAAGCTGGTGACTCCCGGCAAGGACGGCCAGTTCACCCTCGACTTCGACGACGTCGTACAGCGGAACATGACGGTCGTGCGGAACGGCGAGAAGCTGTGGCCGCCGCCTCCCGTACAGGTGTCGGCGGCCCCGGTCGCCGCCCCGGTCGCCCAGGTGGCGGCGCCGGTGAAGAAGCCCGTCTCGACCGGCCGGGTCTACACCCTCGTCGGTGTCGCGGCGGCCGCGTTGTTCCTGGTGACCGCGTTCGCGCCGAACCAGCTCATCGGCAACTTCACCGTCTTCTCGCTCGCCGTGGTCATCGGGTACTACGTCGTCGGCAAGGTCCACCACGCGCTGCACACCCCGCTGATGTCGGTCACGAACGCGATCTCGGGCATCATCGTCGTCGGCGCGCTGCTCCAGATCGGTCAGGGTGACGCCGTCGTCACCGGGCTGTCGTTCGTCGCCGTCCTGCTGGCCAGCGTCAACATCCTCGGCGGCTTCGCCGTCACCCGGCGCATGCTGAGCATGTTCTCGAAGGGCTGATCGAGATGAGTGCTGTCACCGCCGCGCAGGCGGCGTACATCGTCGCCGCGCTGCTCTTCGTGCTGAGCCTGGCCGGACTGTCCAAGCACGAGACGTCGCGCAACGGCGTCGCGTTCGGCATCGCCGGGATGACCATCGCACTGGTCGCCACCATCGGGCTCGCCTCCCGCAGCATCAGCGCCATGGGCGTCGCCCTGCTGGCGATCGCCCTGCTGGTCGGCGGCGGTCTCGGCATCTGGCGGGCCCGGGTCGTCGAGATGACCGGCATGCCGGAGCTGATCGCCGTCATGCACAGCTTCGTCGGCCTGGCCGCCGTCCTCGTCGGCTGGAACGGCTACCTCGAGCACAACGAGATGACCGGCGCGCTGTTGCGCATCCATCACGGTGAGGTCTTCATCGGGGTGTTCATCGGCGCGGTCACCTTCACCGGGTCGATCGTGGCGTACCTCAAGCTGTCGGCTCGCATCAAGTCCGCGCCGCTCATGCTGCCCGGCCGCAACGTGCTCAATCTCGGCGCGCTGGTGGCGTTCGCGGTGCTCACCGTCTTCTTCGTGGTACGCCCGAACGTGTGGCTGCTGACCGCGGTGACCGTCCTCGCGCTCGCGCTCGGCTGGCACCTCGTCGCCTCCATCGGCGGCGGGGACATGCCGGTGGTGGTCTCGATGCTGAACAGCTACTCGGGCTGGGCCGCGGCCGCCTCGGGCTTCCTGCTCAACAACAACCTCCTGATCGTGACCGGGGCGCTGGTGGGCTCGTCGGGTGCGTACCTGTCCTACATCATGTGCCAGGCGATGAACCGGTCGTTCATCTCGGTCATCGCGGGCGGCTTCGGTGTCGAGGCGGCCACCGGCGGCGACGAGGATCTGGGCGAGCACCGCGAGACGAACGCCGAGGAGGTCGCCGAACTGCTGCGCAATGCGACCTCGGTGGTCATCACCCCCGGGTACGGCATGGCCGTCGCCCAGGCGCAGTATCCGATCGCCGAGCTGACCCGGATTCTGCGGGCGCACGGCGTCGAGGTGCGCTTCGGCATCCACCCGGTCGCCGGTCGCCTGCCCGGCCACATGAACGTGCTGCTCGCCGAGGCCCATGTCCCGTACGACATCGTGCTGGAGATGGACGAGATCAACGACGACCTCGCCGACACCTCGGTGGTCCTCGTGATCGGCGCGAACGACACGGTCAACCCGGCCGCGGCCGACCCGGGCAGCCCGATCGCGGGCATGCCGGTGCTGCGTGTGTGGGAGGCGGCCAACGTCGTCGTCTTCAAGCGCTCGATGGCCACCGGGTACGCGGGCGTGCAGAACCCGCTGTTCTTCCGGGAGAACACGCAGATGCTGTTCGGCGACGCCAAGCAGCGGGTCGACGACATCCTGCGGGCGCTCGCCCCGTCGGTCGGCGGTCAGCGGGAACCCGTCGACGCGGTGCCCGCCGGGGCGCGCTGACCTACAACGAATGCGGCAGGGCGAGTTCCTCATGGGACTCGCCCTGCTTCGCGTACCAGGCCGGTTCGTCCTTGAGGGCGACGTCGATGCGCAGGCGTATCCACGACTCGACGGACGGCAGGTCGTCGGGCCGGAACCAGGCGACGGCGAGTGATTCGTCGTCGTTGACGCGGGCCTGGCCGCCGACGGCCCGGCAGCGGAACCACACGTTGAGGTATTCGCACTGGTCGCCGTTGGGGTAGACGACGGGGTGCATCGCGACGCCGGCGAGGCGTTCGACGACCACTTCGACGCCGGTCTCCTCGAAGACCTCGCGGACGATCGCGTCGGCGGGCTGCTCGCCCGGATCGATCGCACCGGCCGGCAGGGACCACTGCCCGGAATCGCTGCGCTGCCCGAACAGGATCTCCCCGGCGTCGTTCAGGACGACGGCGCTGACGCTCGGCAACAGGAGGACGTCGTGGCCGACCAGGCCACGCAGGCGGCGGACGTACGGAGACATCGGCATCCGCCGGACAATACCGCAGGCCCCGCCGATCGGCGGGGCCTGCGGTCGGAAGCTATGGGGCCGTCAGTCGGCGAGGGTGACGATCGCCTGCGCCCACTTGAAGTGCTTCTGCTTGGCCAGGTCACGGACCGTCTTGATGCCGAACGCCTTGTCGAGGTACTCGGCGTCCTCCTTGGTCAGGCCCTCCAGAGCGGTGACGGGGGCGTCGGCGAGCTCCTGCGCGCTCTTGCCCTCCCACTGCTTCATGAGCTTCTTCTCGAGTCCCAGCAAGGGATCTCTCCTTACGTTGTGGTTCACGGGGGCTGGCGGCGAACCGCCGCGTGGGATGCTATCGCCCGTGCTGTCCGGTCGCGACAGTGCTGCCGGGACTCCGACACTCAGGGCGTACGCGTGTCCTGGACGATCTCCCCGTTCTTCATGATCACGACGAGGTTGGCCGGGTCGGCGAGCACGGCGAGATCAGTGAGCGGGTCGCCGTCGACGAGCAGGAGGTCGGCGTACGCACCCGGCTCGATCACACCCAGCGGCCGGGGATAGGGATCGCGCTCGCCCGACAGCGCGAGCAGTTCGGCGTTGCCGGAGGTCGCCATGCGCAGCACTTCGAACGGGGTGAACCAGCGGGACATCTTCGCCAGCTGCGCGCCCTGCCGGGTGGCCAGCCTCGGATCGAAGAGGGTGTCGGTTCCCCAGGCGAGGCGTACGCCGTGCCTGCGGGCCAGTTCGTACGCGTTGTCGGTGCCCTGGACCATGGTGAGCTGCTTGGCGCGGTTCACCGGGTCGGCCATCGGGATGGCGTCCTCGTCGTCCAGGAACGGCTGCAGACACCACCAGACTTCCTGGATCGCCATCTGCTCGGCGGTCTCGTCGTCCAGCAGGTGCCCGTGCTCGATGCACCGCACGCCCGCCCGGATCGCCTGCTGCACCGATCGCGGCGTGTACGCGTGCACCATCACGTAGGTGCCCCAGTTCTCGGCCGCGTCCACCGCCGCCCGGAGTTCGTTCTCGGTGTACTGGGTGACGTCGAGCGGATCGTGCGGGGAGGCGACGCCGCCGCCCGCCATGAGCTTGAGCTGGCTCGCACCCCGCATCAGCTGTTCCCGGGCGGCTCGCAACACCTCGTCCGCGCCGTCGGCGATCGCCGTCACACCGGCGGTCTCAATGAAGGTCAGCCCTTGTTTCGGCAGGTCGTGCCCGGTGCGGAAGTCGCCGTGGCCGGACGTCTGACTGATGAACGCGCCGCTCGGATAGATCCGGGGTCCCGGGAGGAGCCCCTCGTCGATCGCCTGCTTGAGGCCGAAACTCGGGCCACCGGCGTCGCGGACCGTGGTGAACCCGCGCAGCAGCGTACGCTCGGCTTCCCGGCCGGCGGCCAGGTAGATGTAGCCCAGGTCGGCCGTGGCCAGCTGGGTCATCGGCAGGCTCGCCATCATGGTGTGCCAGTGGGCGTCGATCAGGCCCGGCATGAGCACGCGGCCGCCGCCGTCGATCACCGTCCCGGCGGTCCCGGTGGTCCCAGACCCGGTCGCCTCGGCGATGAGGCCGTCCTCGACGACTACGCGCGCCGGTGCCGACAGGTTCTCCCGCACACCGTCGAAGACCCGGACGTTGTCGAAGATCAGCTGCATGCTGTCGAGTGTCTCGGCCTCTTGCCGATTTGTCCGGCGAATCGGTGAGTTCGGGCCGCGGCTGCGGTGTGATCTCCGGAGCGCCCGATACCTGATCTTGCCGCTGTGAGGTATCCAGCCTTCCGGAGATCGTCATGACGGACTACGGACGGAAGACGATCACCGGAAGCCGGGCGGCGACGAACCCATCGGCCGGGCCGGGCCGGGGGTCAGGACGCGGAAGCCGACGGGGCCGGCTGAGTCGGCGAGGCCGGCTGCGATGGCGGGGCGGGCGGCCACTGACGCTGCTGGAACGGCGGCCGGTCGCGACGCTGACGCTCCCGGTCGGAGCGGTCGTGGCGGTCGCGGCGGTCGTCGAACTTCGAGTGGTGCCGGTCGAGCCGATCGTGGCGGCCGTCGAAGTGGACGCCGGCGGCGAAGCCGACGCCTAGCCCGATCACGCCGCCGAGCAAGAGCCCGGCTACGCCGATCGCGGCGAACTGGAGCGGACGGTTGGTGGACAGCGGCGCCCGCCGGGGCGCAGCCGGCGGCTCGGTGGGCGCAGCCGGGGTTTCAGCGGCGGGCGGAGTGGGTTCTTCAGGGGCGGTCATGTCAGAAACCTGTGCCTTCTACCTCAAAGGAAGCTCAGAAAGGTAGAACCATTGTCCGTCCTCGCGGCGAAACTCGCTGTTCTCTTCCAGCACACCGGCGGTGTGGTAGGCCCGGAAGTGCACGGTCGCGGCCGTCTCGAACAGCGATCCGCCGGTCTGCCCGAGGATCTCCAGCCGGGTGTAGCGCGGGCCGCCGGTCAGGTCGAGTCGCCGGGGTCGCGTACTCGCATGCCACGTACGCAGCAGATATGCGGTGTCGCCCCGGACGAAGGCGGTGAACCGGGACCGCATCAGCAGTTCGGCGGTCGGCGCGTCGGCGTGCTGCCAGCGGCCGCAGCAGTCGGCGTACGCCGGCCCGAGGCCACATGGGCAAGAACTCATGCTGTCATCGTCGCAGCAAACCCCACACAATGGGCTTGGGGGTGATCGATGTGGCGCGCGCCATCTGGACCGGTGTCATCAGCTTCGGCCTGGTCTCCGTCCCGGTCGAGCTGTTCTCGGCGACCAAGGAGCACGAGGTCTCGTTCCACCAGTTCCAGCGGGGCACCAACGACCGGATCCGCTATCTGCGGGTCAACGAGCGGACCGGCGAGGAGGTGCCCTACGGCGACATCGTCAAGGGCGCCGACGTGGGGGAGGGCGAGCACGTCCTGATCGAGAAGAAGGAGCTCGACGAGATCGCGCCCGGCCGCTCGAAGATCCTGGACATCCACCAGTTCGTCGACCTGGACGAGATCGATCCGATCTTCTTCCAGAAGACCTACTACCTGGGGCCGGGCAGCGACGAGACGGTCAAGACCTACGCCCTGCTCCGGGACGCCATGGCCGAGACGAACCGGGCGGCGATCGCCACCCTCGTCATGCGCAGCAAGGAGTACCTGGCCGCGATCCGCGTCGACAAGGATCTGCTGGTCCTGGAGACGATGTACTTCGCCGACGAGGTCCGCGACCCGGCCGAGGTGATCGAGCGGATGCCCGGCAAGGTCCGCAGCACGTCGCAGGAGCTGCGGATGGCGGGTCAGCTGATCGACTCGATGACCGACGAGTGGCGGGCGAGCGACTTCCGCGACACGTACACCGATCGGGTGAAAGATCTCGTCGAGGCCAAGCGGGCCGGCGCCGAGGTGGTCACCGAGGCGAAGGCGCCCGAGGCGACCAACGTCATCGACCTCATGGACGCGTTGCGGCGCAGCGTCGAGAAGGCTCGCAAGGAGCGGTCCGCCACGACGGAGGACGAAGAGGTGCCGCTGGGCGACATGAGCAAGGCGGAGCTGCTCGAGATCGCCCGCGAGCTGGACATCTCGGGTCGCTCGTCGATGAACCGCGCGGAGCTGGAGAAGGCGATCGGCAAGTCGCGCAAGGCGGCCTAAGTCAGTCGCTCGATGCCCGCGATCATGAGGTCGCGGGCCAGCTGCGCGCGGGCCTCGCGCTCGCGATCGCTCAGGGCAACCGTCTCGCCTCCGCGCCGCCGGGCGATCTCTTCGCGCAGATCATCTGGTACGCCGAAAGCAGCGAGCCGCTCGATCGCCTCGCGTTTGGTGATCAACCGGTTCTCCGTCAGCGTCGCCTGCACGCGGGCGAGCGTGGTCAGCCCGAGGTCGACGTAGACGTCCTGCTGCCACAGGTGCGGTTTGCGTACCGCCTTCGACCAGTAGCCGGTGAGTTCGCCGAGGGCGGCGGCCCGGAGGGCGGCGTCGTCGACGGGCGGGATCAGGTCGGCCGGAGGCGGGCCGTAGACGGTGATCCCGCCGCGGAGCACTTCGGCGCGGGCGATGCCGCTGATCGTCCGGCGGTACAGCTCGCCGTGTGCCCAGTAGTGGTGCTCGTGGCCAAGGTCTTCGGCCGCACCCCGCCACAGGTACGCGCAGTGCACCTTCGTGTCCGGTATGGACAGATGTAGCTCGGTCACCTGGCGGCGCTGCCGCCGGTCGAGATCCTGGTCGACCACGGCGATGACGTCGAGGTCGCTGACGCCGGGGCGGTAGTCCCCGAACGCCAGCGATCCGCCGACGTAGAGTCCGACGACCCCGAGGTCGCGTACGCGGTCGCCGAAGCTCGTCAGGTGCGCCGCCGGTCTGAGTCGATCATCCATACCGGCATGATGTCTCACAGCAGCGTCGGCTGCAGGACGCCCTCCAGCGTCAGCAGCTCCCGCTTGCGGTCCAGGCCGCCGGCGTACCCCGTGAGGGAGCCGTCAGCGCCGATGACTCGGTGGCAGGGGCGTACGACGAGCAGCGGGTTCGCCCCGACGGCGGCGGCGACCGCGCGGATCCGGTCCCGGGGTGCGCCGATGCGCTCGGTCAGCTCCCCGTAGCTGATCGTCTCCCCGTACGCGATCTCGTCGAGCGCGGCCCACACCCGTTGCTGGAACTCGGTTCCGGCCGGGGCGAGCGGCAGATCGAACGTCGTCCGCGCCCCCTCGAAGTACGCCGTGAGCTGCCGGACCGCTTCGTCGGGCGGCCCGGCGGCGGGGTCGCCGCCGAAGCCGATCCGGGTCAGCGCGCCTGCCTGGGTGATGATCGTCAGCGGTCCCAGCGGGCTGTCCATCGTGGTCTGTTTCGTGGTCATGCTTCCACGTTATTGCTGCCGAACTCGCTTGGCTGGCGGAATTCGGCCACGGCGTCATGCGATGATCACGAGAATTCAGCCGGAGTTATCCACAGGGGGTTCCGGCGAGCCGCAAGGTCGCCTACGGTCGCACGCATGGCGCAGCTCTTCGATATCGACGAAGGCCTCCGGGAAGCGACCGCCGAGGCCCAGCAGCATGCCGCCCGGCTTCGCGACCTGACATCCGCCGAGGTCAGCGGGGCCGATCCGGCCGGCGCCGTGACGGTGACCGTACGCTCCGACGGCGCGTTCGTCGATGCACGACTGCACGAAGACTGGCGTAAGCGCAGCGCCGGCGACCTATCGGCCGCGGTGGCCGCCGCCCTCGGTGTGGCGCAGCAGTCGGCTGCGGACGCGTGGTCCGCAGCGGTCGCGGCCGATACGCCGGCCCCGCCGGACGTCCGGGAGGACCCTGCGCCGTCCACGGCGGAGCGAGCCGATCCGGCGGTGTTCGCGCAGTCGCTGAACAGCCTGCTGCAACAGGTCGAGGACCGGCTCGCCGAACTGCCGGAGATCGCCGCGCAGGCGGCGACCCGCGTCGTCGAGGCGACCGGGCCCTCCGGCGGGATCACCGCCGTCGCCCGGGAGGGCACGCTGATCCGGCTCGACTGCGACGACCGTTGGCTCGCCGACGCGCCCCGCAGCCGGATCGAGGCCGAATTGTGCGCGGCGCTGGGGAAGGCGTTGCCGGGCCTGCGCAACCAGGTGGACGACGCGATCCGCGTCGGGCCGGTGGGCGAGCTGCTCGACCTGGCCGCCGATCCGGCGGCGCTGTTTCGCAAGCTCGGCCTGACCAGCTGAGCGTCATCGCAACCGACACCAGACTCCAGAGCGCACGAGGAGCGAGTATGCAACCAGACGGGCAGCAGGTCCAGGCCGCCGTCGAGGCCATGCGGGCCGACGCCGCGATGTGGCGCGACATGGCGGCCGAGCTGCGGGGGGCGGCGAGCACGGCCGACGCGCTCGACCTGGGCCGCCGCCAGTTCTCGATGATCGCCGACCAGCTCGGCATGACCGAGCTGTACCAGCAGGTGCAGGAGCGGCTCGTGCAGTTGATCGGGCAGGGCGCCGAGACCTTCGAGGCGACCGCGTCCGCACTGACCACCGCGGCCGCGGGATACGAGGCCGACGAGGCCGCCGCCGTGCACCGCCTCCACAACATCTACTGACGCGCTGAGGCGTCTACTGAGGAGAAACAGCCGATGACCGTGATGAGCGCCGCCGAGTTCGACTCGCTGCTGAACCGCGTGGACGACAAGATGCGGCGGATGCGCGAGGCGACCGAGCATCTGTTCGACAAACTGCAGACCTGGGCGCATCGGCTCGGCCCGCTCGGTCACTCGATCATGCAGGTGCTGGCGTACGTGCCGAAGCTGATCGGCAAGGTCTTCGAGTGGATCGGCCAGCTCATCGTCAACCCGGGGGTGCCGTGGACGCTGTGGAACCACGGCAACGACTGGTCCGGCGCGCCGGTCGCGGGCCGGGTGAGCGCCCTCGTCGGCAAGGCCACCCTCGACGAGGTGCGGGTGGACGACTTCTGGCAGGGGCGGGCCGCGGACGCGTACAAGAACACGCTGCCCCGGCAGAAGGAGGCGCTGGCCAAGATCGTGTCGGCCGCGCAGGCGGTGGACGACGCGCTGACCAAGATGGCGATCGCGATCGGGGCGCTGTGGCTGGCCCTGCTCACCGCGATCCTCTCGGCGGTCATCGAGTACATCGCCGAGGGGGCGGCCGCCTCGACCGGCGTGGGCGCCCCACCAGCGGCCGCCGGAGCCGCGGCCACCACCGCCAAGGTGCTGGCCCTGGTGACCGCCGCCCTGGACGTGTTCTTCGTCTTCATCGTGGCCAACACGCTGCCGGCGCTCAAGGCCATGCGGCACGACCTGCTCGACAGCTCCGCCTTCCCGGACGGGCACTGGCCCCGGTCCACCACCGACTTCTCGGACGGCAGCCTCAGCGACGGCGACCCGACCGACTGGCATTTGCGGGTGAGCTGATGCGAGACATCCTGCGCGGCATCGTTTCCGTCATCTTCGTGGTGCTCCTCGGCGGCACCGCGATCACCGGCGCGACCGACTCGTCGGCGTACGGGGACGTCAAGCCCGGCGGCGTGATCGCGCCGTTCCTCGTGTGCGGCGTCGGCGCGGTCGGCTTCGCCGTCCTCGCCTGGGCGGCGTTCGGGCTGGCCGCTGGGGCTCCCGTGGCGCGGGCTCAGTCGGCGTACGCGGCCGCGAAGGTGTTCGTCCCCGTCATCGCGGTCGCCGGACTGGGCGCGGGCACGATCACCGCCGTCGCGTACGGGGAGGCCGAGAATCTGCTCACCGCCGCGTGGAGCACCGCGCTCGTGCTGTTGGCGTACCTGCTGACCTTGCGCGGGCAGCGCAAGAGCGTGGCGCGAGCGGCCCGCGTGGGCGATCCGGCGGCGAAAACGAGCTGAAGCCCCCCGCGGCCCTCGGGCATGATCGTCCCATGACGTCACCGTTGGCCGTGGGCGGCAATCGCGCCCGCTGGGAGGACCTGCCGGAGAGTGTTCACGCCGTGATCGAGCGCGCTGTGGGCGGGCGTGTGATCGGCGCGGCCAGTCAGCCAGGCGGGTTCTCCCCGGCCATGGCGTCGGTGCTGACGCTGGCCGACGGACGCACGGTGTTCGCCAAGGCGGTGACCGAGGAGCGCAGCGAGTACGCCGCCGGGGCGATCCGCCGGGAGACGGACATCCTCGCCGGGCTGCCGCCGCAGGTGCCGGCGCCCGCCCTGATCTGGGGCGGCGACCACATCGACGAGGCCGGCGACTGGGCGATCATGGTCACCGAAGCGGTCGACGGGTGGACTCCGGCGCAGCCCTGGCAGCCGGACGAGCTGCGGCGCTTCCTCGACGCGGCGACCGTGCTCGCCGATTCGCTCACCCCCGCGCCGTTTCCCGCGCCCGCGGTCGCCGAGGACCCGGACTTCGTCGGCAACTGGGCGACGTTGACCCATCCACACCTCGATGAGCTGGTCGAGCTGGAGTTCGGCTGGGTCGCGGCGACCGAGGGCGACGCGTTGCTGCACGGCGACCTGCGAGCCGACAACTTTCTGCTGACCACGACCGGCTTCGCGGTGGTGGACTGGCCCGCCGCGTGCCTGGGCGTTCGATGGCTCGACCTGATGATCAGCCTGCCGAGTGTCGCCATGCACGGCGGCGGCGATCCCGAGGCGCTCTGGTCGGCGCATCCGCTGAGCCGGGAGGCGGATCCGGGTGCGGTGGACTCGGTCCTCGCCACACTGGCGGGATACTTCCTGGCCCGCGCGGTGTTGCCGCCGGTGCCACTGCTGCCGACGCTGCGTGACTTCCAGCGGGCTCAGGGCGAGGTGGCCTTGCGCTGGTTGAGCGGTCGCCGAGGTTGGTCGTGACGATCCTGCGCACGTGTCCGGAGTGTGGCTGCTGGGAGTACGCCGGAGCGCCGGACTGCACCCGCTGCGCCGCCCTCGTCGACGCCCTCGTGTCCGACGGCTGGCAGCGGTTCCTCACCGAGTCCGGCTTCGAACCAGGCTTCCGGCCGGAGGACGAGCAGGCCGTCGCCGCAATGGTCGCGGAGGAGCCGGACCGGCATCCGTGGCGGGTCGTCGACGCCGCGTTGGACCGGTTGACCTGCCCCGACTGCGGGAGCCGGTGGAGCCGGGGCCCAGCGGGCTGTCCCGCCTGCGATCTGGCCGACGGCCACCGGTACGCCGCGATCGAGGTCGACCGGGCGGGCGTACCACCCGGCAACGAGCACGCCATCCGTGTCAACGTCGCCGTCGTACGCCGGGCGCACGCCCACTCGCCGACCGAGGTGCTCACGCGACGGGCGATCCTCCCGGCGTTGCTGGCCGGTGCGCTGCCGACGATCGCCGAAGCGCAGCGGGTCGGGGCGCTGGCCAAACGCGGGATCACCTATGCCGAGCTGGCCCCGATGGTCGCCGAGCTGGCCGAGCGCGCGCCCACCGGCGTCGAGCCGTAGGCGAGGCCGCCCAGCACGGTGACGATGTCCCGGCCGATCCGGTCGCGATGCCCGGTGTCGTGCGCGAGGTACGCCTGCGCGGTGCGTACGCCGGACCAGGTGGCGTAGAAGCTGACCAGTCCGTCGGGGGCCAGTCCGCCGGTGGCGTAGAACGGGTGCGACCGGCCGGCGTTGTCCACCGCGCCGTCGGCGATCTGCACCCAGCGCAGGGTGGCCGGGTCGAGGCCGTCCCGGCCGCCGACCACGTCGGCGTCGACCACCACGTAGAGGTCGGCGCGCCCGTCGGCGGCGACGCTGTGCGACCGGACCTTGAACCGGTAGTGGCCGAGCAGCCCGCCGAGGTAGAAGAACGAGAAGCCGGGGAAGGCGCCGTCCAGGGTCGCGCGGAAACCGTCGTCCGGGATCTGCGAGTACGCCAGCTCCACCAGTCCGGCGTCATGTCCTTCGACCCGCGCGACGTGCCCGCCGACGGTGTGCGCGGGGTGCACCGGCCAGCCGTGCGGCCCGCTCGGCGCGTACGCCGCCACGATGGGAAAGGTTGCCATGCCGCCATTCGACCGGACGCGATGTTGCCTGGCCGTAAGCGTTCGCGATGACGCCGGGGCAACATCGGACAGGTCCGGCGTGGTTGACTGGAGATCATGAACGCGGCCGACGCAGGTACCTGGACCCTGGGCGATCGAGTGGTGAACCGGCTGGGCTTCGGCTCGATGCGGCTCACCGGCAATCCGGATCCGCAGGTGCCGATCGGTGTTCTGCGGCGCGCGACCGAGCTGGGCGTCAACCACATCGACACCGCGACCTACTACTTCGACGCGCATTACGCGACCGAGCTGATCCGGGCCGCACTGTCGCCGTACCCGGACAACCTGGTCATCACGACCAAAGTCGGCTTCTTCCGCGACGACGCCGGCGACTGGCACGAGGATCGTTCCGTCCAGGGCCTGCGCGAGCAGGTCGAGGACAATCTGCGCCGGCTGGGCCGTGACCATCTCGACGTCGTCAACCTGCGCATCATCAAACGACCCGGTCGCGACTCGATCGCGGAGTCCTTCGGCGCGCTCGCCGACCTGCGGGCCGAAGGCCTCATCCGCCACCTCGGGATCTCCAACGTCCGCGTGGACCACCTCGACGAGGCCCAGGCGATCGCGCCGGTGGTCTGCGTCCAGAACAACTACGCGATCGACAATCGGGCCGACGACGAACTGCTGCGGGTCTGCGGCTCGCGCGGCGTCGCGTACGTCCCGTTCTTCGCGATCGCGGGCTCCGCGCGGGAGGGCGGCGCGACGACCGATCACAGCGAGGCCGTGGCCGCGGTCGCGGCCGAGCGCCATCTCTCACCTCATCAGGTACGCCTGGCGTGGACGCTCCACCAGGGCGACCACGTCCTGGCGATCCCGGGTACCTCCGACCCGGCCCATCTGGAGCAGAACGTCGCCGTGGCCGGGATCCGCTTCACCGACGCCGAGCTGGCCCGCCTGGCGGGCTGACCCGCTGGGCGGGCTGACCCGTCAGGGTAGTCGTTCGACGCGACGACCGGGTATGTCCACAGTGAACGCATCCGGCAGCTGGAGCGCCGACCAGAACCCGCTGGGGTCGTCGAGCCCGACGGCGGCGGTGAGCCAGACGGTCAGCGCCATGCCGTGGCTCGCCACGACGAGCGGCCGGAGCCCGGCCCGCTCCTGCCATTCGGCGACGGCGTCACCGAATCGGGTGACGACGTCGGCACGGCGCTCCCAGCCCGGATACGCGACCCCTTCGACGTACGCCCGCCGCCGCGCCCGGAAGTCGCCCTCGTACGGTTCGTCCCGGCGTACTTCGCCGAAGCGATCGTCCACCGCGACGTTGCCGTAAGGCTCCAGCGTCTGCCGAGCCTTCGGCTCCGCGCTGGCCACGACCAGCGCCCCGGACGGCAGCCGTCCCCGCAAGGCGACCGCGGCCGCCCGCCCGGCCGGGCTCAGCGGCCACTCCTCCGGCGGCCGATCCGGACCGAACTCCGGCATCGCATGCCGCACCACCACCAGCACTGCCGAGTCCTCCTTTCGGGGAAGGTTAACCGGACGGTGTCGGAATCCGACTCCGTGCCTGCCCGCACGGTGGTTCCGATCAGGGGGCGTCGGTGCCTACGGTGACCGGTGTGGACGAATCCGTGCTGGTCACGGCGCTGTCGCGGGGTGACCGAGAGGCTTTGAGCACCGCATACCGGCAGTACGCCGGTCGTCTCCAGGCGTACGCCTGGCGGCTGCTGGGCGACGCCGAGGAGGCCGGCGCCGTCGTCCAGGACACCTTTGACCTGGTCGCCTGGCATGCCGACGAGCTGCGCGACCCGCATCGGCTGCGCGCCTGGCTCTACGCGATCGTGTGGCAGGAATGCCACCGCCGGGGCCGTAAGGCTCGTCGCGACGCCGACGAGGTCCGGCCGCTGGAGGCCGACGGCGTCGACCCGGCCTCGGCGACCCGTTCGGCGTATGCGGTGGATCTCGTGCGGGCGGCGATGGCGACGCTGACCGCCCGAGACCAGGAGATCGCCGAGTTGTCGATCCGCCACGGGCTCGTGGCGGGGGAGATCGGCGCGGTGCTGTCCGTGTCGCCGAGCCGGGCGTACGACCGCTCACTGCGAGCGCGCGCCCAGCTGGAGGACGCGGTGGACGCCCTGATCGCGCTGGCCGACGGCCGGTGCCGGCTGGTGCGGTCGCTGCCGGGTTGGTCCGGTCCACTCAACCGGCATCGCCTGCGCCGGGTGACCGAACACATCGAGGACTGCAGCGCCTGCCGGGCGATCCGCCGGGAGCTGCCGTCGGCGTCGACCCTGCTCGCCACGTACGCGAGCCTGCCCTTCGTGCAGGCGTCGAGCTGGCTGACCGTACGCGCGACGCCGGACTGGGAACCCCGCTGGAGCCACCGCACCGGATTTCCGCAGCCACCCGTGCAGCGCACGCGGCGCCTTCTCGTCGCGACCGCCACCCTCGCCGTCGCGTTCGTCGTAGCCGGGGTGGCGCTCCGGGTCTCCGACGGCAGCCCGGCCGGTGCGACCGCGCAGGAGAGCCCGTCGGCGGGTGCCTCGACCGGAGCGCCGTCGCCGTCGCCGTCGTCGACACCCTCGCCGGCCCTGTTGTCGCCGAGTCCGTCCGTCGCCTCTCCGAGCCCGGTGCAACCGGGGGAGGAACAGCCCGCCCGCGAGCCGACGCCGGGTTCGTCGGCGGTCGTCGTGCGGCTCCCGTTGACCGTCGGCGCGTCCGCGGCCGCCAGCTGCGGCGACAAAGCCCGCTTCGAGCTGGCGGTCAGCGTGACGGCCGGAGCGGATCTCGCCTCGGCGACGTTGACCTGGCAGGCGGGGGACACCCGGACTGCGGCGATGGCGGTCGATCGGCACAGCGCGTACGCCGAGGTGTGGTCGGCCAAGCCGCGCAGCCCGATCACCTGGTGGGTCACGGTGACCAGCCGAGACGGGCGTACCGCGACCACCTCGGCGGTGACGACCGCGCACCCGTGTGCCTGACGGCCGGGTGTTCTCCCGGGTCGCGCCGTGCGGAAGATGAGTTACGGTGTGAGCCCATGGGACTGCTCGACCGGCTCGTCGGATCGCCGCGGGACAGGTTCGCCGCCAAGGCGGTGCGAATCGCGCGGCGAGTTCCGGGCGTCACCCGAGTGCGGTACGACCAGGGGCAGTTCGCCGTGGTCGTGGAGCGGCCCGGCCGGCGTACGCCGACCTGGATCTACCTCACCAACGTGTACGCCGAGACGCAGGGCCTGTCCCGGGCCGAGCGGCACCGCGCGCTGCTCCAGCTCGTGCACGGTGTCACCGGCGCGCCCGAGGTCCCGGACACCTGGGAGGCGGTGCGGCCACGGCTGCGCCCGGTGCTGCGGGCGGCCACCTTCGGCCAGGCCGGTACGCCGGGGATGCAGCCGCCCATCTCGCGCGCGGCGTTGCCGCACCTGCGGGAGCTGATCGTGGTCGACATGCCCGACTCGATGGCGTACGTGTCGCCGGCGAGCGTCGAACGCTGGGGCGTGACGGTCGAGGAGATCTTCCGCGCCGCACACGCGAACCTGGCCGCGCTGGCCGAGCGTACGCTGCGCAGCGAGTTCGAGCCGGGCGCGCTCATCCGGATGGTGGACAGCGGCGACGGCTACTTCACGTCTCTGCTCCTGTCGCCGGGCTGGCTCGCCGAGATCTCCCGCCGAGCCGGCGACCGGGTCGTGGCGTTCGTGCCTAACTACACGAACATGGTGCTGTGCCCGGTCGGCAGCGGGGCCATCGGTCAGCTCTACGAGATCGTCGAGCAGGAGTACGGCGACGCGGTCCGCAGCCTGTCGCCGGTGGGCTACGTCGCCGACGACTACGGCCGGGTGGTGCCGTACGCGCCCGCTCCGGACGAGCCGGATCACCTGCCCGCCCGGCGGGCCGAGGTGATCCTCGCCGTCACCGAGTACGCCGCTCAGACGGCCTGGCTGGGCTCGCAGTACGCGCAGGCCGGCATCGAGGTGTTCGTCAGCGGCCTGCTCGCCGACGTACGCCCGGAGTCGCCCGCGGTCACCGTGGCGACCTGGTCCGACGGGATCGCCCAACTGCTGCCCCGAGCGCATTACGTGCTCTTCCAGCGCGCCGACGAGCCCGGTCCGCTGGTTCCCTGGGATGTGGTGGTCGAGCGCGTCGGCCTCGAACCCGAGCCGCTGCTGGCCCCCGTGCGCTTCCGGGTCGACGGCTGGCCGCCCGCCGAGGTCATGGACGAGCTGCGGGCGCACTCCATCGGCTGAGCCTCATCCCGCCACCGGCAGCCGCAAGGGCCCGCGAATGGTCGTGGCGTTGCGGCGGCGTACTCGCCCGGCGAGGCGCAGGCCCGGCCGGCGTTCGGCCAGGGCCTGCAGGGCGATCGTCGCCTCCAGCCGCGCCAGCGGCTGGCCGACGCAGTAGTGGATGCCGCTGGAGAACGCCAGATGGTCCACGGAACGTTCGCGTTCCAGGTCGAACACGGCCGGGCGCTCGTACACCTCGGGGTCGCGGTTCGCCCCGCCGATCAGCGTGAACACCCACTGTCCCTGAGGGACAGAGCGGCCGCCCAGTTCCAGCGGCTCCAGCGCCACCCGCGCGGTCCGCTGCACCGGCGGGTCGTACCGCAGCGCCTCCTCGACCGCCTTGGGTGCCAGGCCCGCCGGGTCGTCGCACAACGCCCGCCACTGGTCCGGGTTTCGGTGCAGGGCGAGCACCGCGTTCCCGATCAGGTTCGTCGTGGTCTCGAATCCGGCGATCAGCAGCAGTACGCACATCGGCAGCACCTCGGCCGGTTTGATCTGGTCTCCCTCGACGGCGAGGAGCCGGCTCACGATGTCGTCGGCCGGTTCGCGGCGGCGTAGGTCGAACAGGCTCTCGAAGAGCGCCCGTAGCTTGGCGTCGTTGGCCTGCAGCCGGGCCGCGTGCCGCAGTCCGCGTACGCCGTCGAGGGCGCTGCCGATGACCATCCCGTAGCGGGCGAACTCCTCGGCGTCGGCGTCGGGGACGCCGAGCAGGTCGGTGATCACGGCGATCGGCAGGGGAGTGGCGTACGCCGAGACGAGGTCGAACTCGTCTCCGGCCCGGTCCAGCAGCGAATGCACGGTCCGCTCGACGCGCTCGCGGTAGCCGGCGGTCGCCTTCGGGCTGAACGCGGGCTGGGCGAGCCGCCGCAGCCGGGTGTGGTCCGGCGGGTTCATGTCGAGGAAGGACAGGTCGAAGTCGTCGGAGCGGCGTTCGACGCCGTCCGGGCGTACGCCGAACCGCCGGTCGCGCAGGACCGCGTCGCAGAGCCGGTGACTGGTCGTCGACAGGTTGCCGAACCGGGTGGGCAGTAGCGGACCGGCCGCGCGCATCTGCTCGTAGATCGCGTACGGGTCCTCCCGGCCGGGGCGCAGCCGGAGGCGGGCGAGGTGATCGCGCCGCAGGTATCCGGCCGCGACCAGATCGGCCCGCTGCCGCCACAACTGCGTGGCGAACGTGAGGGCACTCATGCGGGGTCCTTTCCGAGGCCGGTCAGGAAGGTGGACAGCAGGAGATCGGGGGCGTCCGCCGGGGCGAGTTTGCCGTTCATGACGCACTCGGCGGCGACGTAGATCAGCGAGTAGAACGTCTGCAGCAGCCACCACGGCGGCGCCGTACGCAGCACGCCGTGCGCCTGGGCTCGCTGGAGGACGGCCAGCCCCCGCGCCTCGACCGCCCGCCAGCGGTCGCCGATCTCGACGACGTGGTCGAAGGCCGGCGTACGCCACAGGAACTCCAGCTGCGGGCCGATCGGGATCATCGCCTCCGCCAGGGTCCGGAGCCCGCCGTCCGGCCCGTCCGGGATGGACGAGACGGCGTCTTCCCACAGCTCCAGCGCCCGATGCGCGACCGCGTAGAGGAGGTCGTCCCGGGTCGCGTAGTGCTTGTGCAAAGTGGTGCGCCCGATCCCGGCCGCGCGGGCGACCTCGGCGAGCGAGGCGGCCGGATCGGCCACGAGGACTTCGGCCGCGATGTCAAGCAGCGTCCGACTCTGAACACTCATGTTCGCGACGGTACGCCGATGTTCCCAATCGGACAAGGGCTTGCGGTATACCGTTCGACGGTCTAACGTTTGTCGAGCGAACGTTAGGCTCACAAACGATTGGACCCGTCATGACGCTCACTACCCAGGTCATCGGCCAGACCGAGAAGGCCCTGAACGCGATCCTCGACCGCCTGCTGGCCGGCACCGACATCACCGAGCCGCAGTGGGTCACGCTGACGCTCACCGTCGTCAGCGGCGGACTGCCCGCCGAGGCCCTCACCGCGCGCGTCTCCGCCGCCTTGAAGGTGGACTCCGCAATCGCGCGCGAGCGGCTCGCCGAGCTGACCTCGGCCGGGCTCGTGCGGCAGAATCCGGAGGGCGTCGTCGAGGCGACCGAGCGCGGCAAGGCTCAGTGGGAGGCGGTCCGTGCGCAGGTCACCGAGATCACCCAGCGGCTCTGGGGCGACCTGCCCGAGGAGGATCTCGCCGTCGCGGGCCGGGTCCTCAGCACTGTCCTCACGCGTGCGAACGCCGCCCTCGCGACGGTCTGACCCGTTAGGGCCGCAGCACCTGCTTGCCCACCGTGCGGCGGGCGAGCGAGTCTTCGTGGGCGCGGCGGGCGTCGGCGAGGGCGTACTCCCGGCCGACCAAGGGCCGGATCGTCCCGTCGGCGGCCAAAGTCAGCAGCGTGTCCAAGGGCCGCAAGTCGTCGACGACCGGCCGGAGCCAGAACCCCGCCACCGCCCGGTTGTGCTCGGCGAGCGCCCCCGGATCGACCGGCGGCCGGCCCTGCCGGGACGAGTTGCCGAAGGTCACGAGGCGACCGAACGCCGCCAACGCGGCCAGCGACTCCGTGAACACTTGGCCGCCGGTGGACTCCAGAACCACGTCCACCGGCCGGCCGCCGTTGGCCGCCACCACGCGCTCGGCGAAGCCGTCCGGCGTACTGTCGACGGTCACGTCCGCGCCCAGGTCGGCGGCGAGCGCGCGTTTGTCCGCGGTGGACGCGGCGGCGATGATCCGTCCCGCGCCGAAGTGGCGGGCCAGCTGAACGGCGAGCGAGCCGACGCCACCCGCCGCGGCCGTCACCACGACCGACTCGCCCTCGGAGAGCCGGGCCGACGACAGCAGCACATGCCACGCGGTCATGCCCTGCACCAGCAAGGCCAACGCCGCTCCGTCGGACACGGTGGGCGGGACCTCGACCGCCTGGTTCGCGGCGACCACCGCCAGGTCGGCGTACCCGCCGCCGGGAAACACCGGCGCGAGCAGCCGCCGTCCCTCCGGGTCCACTCCGACCACCTCGGTTCCCGGCACGAACGGCAGCGGTTGCTGCGCCCGGTACGACCCCTCGGTCCGATGCGTGTCGGCGTAGTTGACCCCGGCCGCCAGCACTCGCAGCAGCACCTGCCCCGGTCCGGGGACCGGGTCCGGCAACTCCGCCGGCGTGAGAACTTCGGGACCGCCGAACCGGCGTACGTGAACAGCTCGCATGCCGCAACGCTAAGGTCGCACCCGCCGCCGCACCCATCCCAGCGCGCTCATGCGTCGGACCGTCCCATGAACCCCGTTCATCGGAAGTAGGGTGCCGATCATGGTTCGGCATTCCCTTCCGGCCGATAGCCGCGCAGCGGGTGAGCCGCCCTTCTGGCGTACCGGTGAAGTGATCCGGTGGCAGGAGCGCGCACCCGACTGGC